>NZ_JBHYVC010000045.1:33730-60176 GCF_042749965.1 Streptomyces sp. NPDC059454
CCGCTGCGCGGTCAGCTCACCCGGGATGCTGCGCAACCCGGGTGACGCTCCGTCCGCTGCGCTACCGGAGCGGTGGGGGGGGGGCCGCGCCACCCGGGGGGGGCGGTCGGGGGGGCGGGGCCCCCCGGGCCGGGGGCGCACCCCCGGCACGACGCCGGACGGGGACCGCCGCGGCAACTCCTCCGGAGCACGCGCGCAGCGCGCGTGCCGTGCACACAGTTCCGCAGACCATGGGCCCAGTCTCGGGCGGTACGGCTGCGGAAATCCCTAGTGTGTGAGGCCGGAGCGGACGGCCCGGCGGCCCGAGGGGCCTACCAGGTGCCGGCGGCCGCCACCAGCCGGCTGTAGTCGCGCTCGCGCGAGGCCTGTCGCAGGTCGGACTCGACCATCATGCGCATCAGCTGCTCGAAGTCGACCTCGGGCTCCCAGCCCAGTTCCTTGCGGGCGTTGGTCGAGTCGGCGCAGAGCGTCTCGACCTCGGCGGGCCGCACCAGTCCGGGGTCGACCACGACGTGGTCGCGCCAGTCCAGGCCCACGTGCTCGAAGGCGATGCGTGCGGCGTCGCGCACCGTGTGCATCGATCCGGTGCCCACGACGTAGTCGCCGGGCTCCTCCTGCTGGAGCATCAGGTGCATGGCGCGCACGTAGTCGCCGGCGAAGCCCCAGTCCCGCTCGGCGTCCAGGTTGCCGAGGCTGACCTTGTCCATCAGGCCCAGCTTGATCTGGGCGACGGCCAGGGTGATCTTCCGGGTCACGAACTCGGCGCCACGGCGCGGGGACTCGTGGTTGAAGAGGATCCCGGAGACGCCGTACATGCCGAACGACTCGCGGTAGTTGCGGGTGATGTAGTGACCGAAGGTCTTGGCCACGCCGTACGGGCTGCGCGGGTGGAAGCGGGTGGTCTCGCTCTGCGGGCTCTCGGCGACCTGGCCGAACATCTCCGAGGAGGACGCCTGGTAGAAGCGGATCTGGCCCCGGGAGCCGCCGCCGGAGGACTTGCTGAGTCCGCTGACCATGCGGATGGCCTCGAGCATGCGCAGCACGCCGGTGCCGTTGACCTCGGTGACCAGTTCGGGCTGCTGCCAGGACATGGGGACGAAGGAGATGGCCCCCAGGTTGTAGACCTCGTCGGGCTGGACCAGGTCGACCGCCGAGACCAGGCTGCCCTGGTCCATCAGGTCGCCGTCCACGAAGGACAGGCCGGGGATCATCTCGGCGATCCGGTCCTTTCGCGGGTTGGCCTGCCCACGGCAGAGCCCCCACACCCGGTACCCCTGGCTCAGCAGGTGTTCCGCCAGGTACGAGCCGTCCTGTCCGGTGATTCCGGTGATCAGTGCGCGCTTGGACATCTTCTCTCTTTCCACCGCCACGGAGAGGACCGGTCGGCGGGAGTCCGCACCGCGCCCGCGGTGCGGAAGCGGCGGCATCCGATGCGAGACGCACACTCTCCGGCGCACCGACCGGAGGGCCGGTCCATCCGCCTACCGAGACGCACGGCCTGCGCTGACTCACGAGCCGTCCTCGTAGCAGCCATGCAAGCACCGAAACGGCTAAGGAATTTCCGAGTCTTCGGGAGACGGGCGGACACCGGGCGTGCCGTTCCCGCCGCGGGGTCGCCGACGGGGCCAGCGCCGGCTCACCGGTCGCTCTGCACCACGCCACGCGTGGAGAAGGTGACCGGCCCGCCGGACAGGAAGTCCCCGGGAGGGATGCCGGGGTGGTGTCCCCCGGGTGGCGGCGCGGGAACGGCACGGGGGCCGAGAGCGAGCCGCGAGACGATGCGGTACCGGTCCCCCCGGTAGAGCGAGTGGACGTACTCGACCGGGCGGTCACCGGTGTCGGTGGTGAGGCGCTCGAACAGCAGGGCGGGCGACAACTCGGGCACCTCGAGCAGGTCCGCCTCCGCGCGGGTCACCACGGTGGGCTCGATGGACTGCACCGCCTCACCGACCCGCACACCGTGGCGGTCGCGGAAGTGCTCGTACAGATCGCCCTGTTCCAGTTCCTCCCTGGTCAGCTCCGGCACGAGGTCCGCCGGGACGTGCAGGTACTCGATGGCCATGGGGGAGCCGTCGACCAGCCGGAGGCGGGCCACGTACCGGATCCGCGCCGCCGGTGACATGCGCAGCCTGCGGCCCACCCGGGCGCCGGCCGGCAGGGTGCGGAGCTCCAGGACCCGGCTGGTCCACACACCGCCGGCCCGCGGCACGGCGAAGGAGCCCCGCCCGGGGACCAGTTCCTGGGTGATTTTCTCGGCGGCGACGAACATGCCGCGGCCGTGCTCGCGCACCAGCAGCCCCGCGAGCACGAGTTCGTCCACGGCGGCGCGCAACGTGGGACGGGACACGCCGAGTCGGGCGCACAGGCTGCGTTCCGAGGGAATGGCATCGCCGGGGCGCCGGGCCTCGATGAGCTCGAGGATCGCGTCGCGGACCCGCTCGCGCTTGAGCACGGCGCCCGATGCGGCGGAATCGATCTCCATATGGGGGACCCTCGTTCGTCGTCGGACCGGCGGGCCGTCATGGCACTGGTACGGCTTCGACCATAACTGGTCCACCGACCGGGGAAGCCCGTTCAGGAGCGCCAAGTCTCCGGTCCGCCAGGAGGGTTGACGGTCACATTGGTCTATGCCACCTTCATTCGACATCGACTGGTAAAGCCTCGGGGCCCGACTGGTCAATCCCGAGGACCGTGCGTGTACCGCCGCTCGCCGTCCGTCCGGGACCGCGCGTGTCCCGCGACGGACCGGGCCGCCCCTCGGGCTCCATGGCGTGCGGCAGCACCCGCACACGCCGCACAGACGATCCACCGTGCGCCACCCCCACAGCGAAAGGAACAGGGATGAGCACTCGTCCCACCGGCCGCCGCACCCGAGCGGCACTCGCACTGACCGCCCTGCTCGGCGGCGCCGCCCTGACCGGTCCCCCCGCCACCGCCGCCGCCGCGGACGGCACCCTCACGGTCCAGTACCGCACCAGCTCCGGCGGGGCCACCGCCGACCAGAGCGAGCCCTGGTTCAAGGTCCGCAACACCGGCTCCACCACCGTGCAGTTGAGCCAGGTGAAGGTCCGCTACTACTTCAAGGCCGACACCCCGAACGCCACGTACCGCTTCGCCTGTTCCTGGGCGGTCAGGGGTTGTTCCGCCATCACCGGCACCGTCGGCACCCTCGCCCACCCCACCGCGACGGCCGACCGCTACCTGGAGATCGGGTTCACCGCGTCCGCCGGATCACTGGCCCCCGGCGCCGACACCGGGGACATGCAGCTCCGCTTCCACCGGTCCGACTGGCAGACGCTGCGGCAGAACGACGACTACTCCTTCAACGGCGCCCAGACCTCGTACGCCGACTGGAACAAGGTCACCGCCCGGCTCGCCGGCGCCACCGTGTGGGGCACGGCCCCCGAGGGCGACGACCCGACCGACCCGCCGGGCGGCGGCCAGACCCTGTTCGACGACTTCGCCTACACCTCGCACACCGATCCCGCGATCTCCGCGCACGGCTGGAACGTGCGGTCCAACTCCGGCGGTCCCGGTGTGCCCGGCGCGACCTGGGACCCGTCCAAGGTCACCTTCAGCGCCCCGGGCGGCACCTCGGTGATGAACCTGGAGACCTCCACCGCCGGTACCGGCGCCTCCACCGTCCACACCGAAGTCCTCACCAGGAGCATGAAGTTCAGGAACGGCACCTACGCCGCCCGGGTGCGGTTCTCCGACGTCCCGAAGTACGGTCCCGACGGCGACCGCGTCGTCCAGACCTTCTTCACCATCAACGACCTCAAGGCCCCGATGGCCGACGACTACGCCGAGTACGACTTCGAGTACCTGCCCAACGGGGGCTGGGGCGAGCCGTCCAACATCCTCTACACGACTTCCTGGGAGACCTACAACCCGGACCCCTGGCAGGCCGTGAACCAGCACAGCGAGAGCCGGCGCAGCTTCGCCGGCTGGCACGACCTGGTGGTGACCATCGACGACAGCGCCATCACCTACTACGTCGACGGGCAGCACTTCGGCACCCACGACGCGGCGTACCTGCCGGAGCGCCCGATGTCGATCAACTTCAACCAGTGGCTGATCGACCTCGACGGCCAGACGTCGACCGCGCCCCGTGCCTACGACCAGCAGGTCGACTACGTGCTGCACGTCAAGGACCAGGTGCTCACCCCGGCCCAGGTGTCCGCGAGGATCGACGCCTATCGCGGCGCCGGCACGTCCTTCGTGGACGAGGTCCCCGCTCCCTGAGCCCTCGCGCGGCGGCGTGATCCCCGCCCGCCCCGCCAACCCGCCGGCCGGGTCCGCTCCGTGCGGACCCGGCCGCATTCCGGTGGGGCGCCCGTCCGTTCCCCCGCGTTCACGTGACCTTCCGAGGGCTTCCGCCGACGAGCCACGGGGCCGGACCGCGGTCGCGGGACGGCGGTCACCCCATCGTGGGCAGTGCGCGGTGAGAGTGCCTTCACGGGGTAGAGGAGCTGCGATCAGTGACCGCTTTCCCGTGAGGAAGGGACATCCGGACATGACCGACGACGCCTACCTGGTCCTGCTCGACGACGCGGACGGACCGCTCGGCGTCCCCCTGGCCGCCGTGGGGGAACTCGCCTGCCTGGACACGCCGGCGGTGCGGGCCTGGCTCGACGCGCAGGGGGTCACCGTCACCTCCCCCCGGTTGCGCCTCCTCCCGCCCGAGGAGACGGGGGCCATCCCGGAAGGCGCCGAACGCCTTCCCGTTCCGCTCGGCGCCGAGGAGCTGAGCCGCCTGCGCGGTGAACTCGCTCCCCCGGACCAGGCGCGGGTGGAGGAGGAGCTGCTGGCCTACCGGTCCTGCACGAACGGACGGGACGGACTGCTGACGCGGGCGCTGGCCGCCGGGGTGCCGGCCCACCGGGTCGCGGAACTGACCGGTGAGGATCTCACGACAGTGAAGGCGGCGGCCCACTGAGCGACGCGGCGTCCGGCCGCGGCGGGAAGCGGTGAGCGACGCCGGTCTTGCCTGCGGCGGGCGGCCGGCGCAGGCTGGTCCCATGGGTGCGGGCCCGACGCTCATCACCTCCGTGCAGCGTGCCTTCCGGCTGCTGGAGGCGGCGAGCGCCCACCGGAACGGCGCGCCGGCGAAACAGCTGGCACGTGAGACCGGGCTGCCCCTGGGCACGGCCTACCACCTGCTGCGCACGCTGGTGCACGACGGGTATCTGCGCAAGCTGGACGACGGCGGATTCGTCCTGGGCGACCGGTTCCAGACCCTGCACACGGAGGGCAGCGGCCAGGCGCTGCTCAGCCGGGTCCGGCCGGCGCTCGCCGCGCTGCGGGACGAGCTGTCCACCGCCGCCTATCTCACCTTCTACGAGGACGGCGAGATCCGCGTCGCCGAGATCGTCGACAGCCCCCGCACCCCGCGGGCCGAGCTGTGGGTGGGGTTCGAGGACGCCGGGCACGCCACCGCGCTGGGCAAGTCGGTGCTTCGGGAGCTCGACGACGAGGCCCGCCGGGAGTACCTCTCCCGGCACCCCCTCAACGACCTCACCCCGCGGACGATCACCACGGCTCCGGAGCTGATCCGCCGGCTCGAGACCAGCGATCTGGCGCCGGCCGTCACCGACTTGGAGGAGTACTCCCTGGGCACCGTCTGTGTCGCGGTGCCGGTCTACAGCGGGCACACCCTGGGCTCGCTCGGCGTGTCCATGCGCAAGGACCGGCTGCACCGGCTCGACGAGGTCCGCAAGCGCCTCCTGCCCGCGGCCGGGCGGGTGACGCGGGGTCTCTCGCTCACTATCTGAAAACCGGACCCTTGTGACGTTCACGACGATCACCTTTCCTGATTGAGCAGACATTTCGGGACACGCGCACGCCGCGCAAAGGTGAGGACAGCGGACGACACATGAGTCACGCCCGTCAGCATGGACGCGACCACTGGCCGATACGACAGCACAAGCGGGGGGCCTGCCCCACCTTGCCGCCCCGGGCGCGGGCCGTCGCGCACTGGGCGGCCGGTACGCCCGCGCTGCCCGTACTGATCGTCTTCCTTATCGTGCTCGTCGACCTCGCCGGAGGAACGGGCAGGGTCTGGCTGCCGCTGCTCGCCGCCGGCCCGGCGCTGGCGGCGGCCATCAGCCGTCCGGCCGGGGTCCTCGGGGTCGGTCTCCTGGCTTCCCTCCTCGGCGCGGCGATCGGCGTCCGGCACGGCATGCCTGCCTCGGAGCTGACCGCCGTACTCGCCGCGCTGGTGACCGTCGCCCTGGCCGGCACGCTCGCCAGCGCCCTGCGCGGACGCCGGGAGCGGGTGCTCGCCGCCGTCCGTTCCGTCGCGGAGACCGCGCAGCACGCCCTGCTCAAGCCGGTCCCGGAGACCGTCGGCCCGTTCCAGGCGGCGGTCCACTACAGCGCCGCCGCGGCGGAGGCCCGGATCGGCGGTGACCTCTACGCCCTCATCCCCACTCCGTACGGGGTCCGGATGATCGTCGGCGATGTGCGCGGCAAGGGACTGCCGGCCGTGGGAACGGCCGCCCTGGTGCTCGGTGTCTTCCGTGAGGCCGCCTACGACGAGCCTGATCTGCTGGACGTGGTCTGCCGGATCGAACGGAGCCTGGCCCGCAACCTCGGCCACGACGACTTCGTCACCGCCGTGGTCGCCGGCTACCCGGAGCCGGGGCGGCTGGAGGTGGTCAACTGCGGACACGCTCCCCCGCTGCTGGTCCGCGGCACCGAGGTGGTGCCGGTGGACCCCGACCGCCCGGCGCCGCCCCTGGGGCTGCGTGCCCTGTCGGGCGAGTCCCCCGGCCTCCAGGTGGTGTCCTTCACCGAGGGGGACCAGCTGCTGTTCTACACCGACGGGGTCACGGAGGCCCGCGACGCCGACCGTGAGTTCTACCCGCTGGCCGAGGGCCTGGCCCGGCACCTGTGCGACGAGCCGGCCCGCACGCTCGCCGCACTGCACCAGGAACTGCTGGACCACGTGGGCGGCCGGCTGCACGACGACGCGGCCCTGCTCCTGCTGCGCAAGCCCGTCGCCGCGGCCGGAGCGGCGGACGCGGGCGGCCTCGCGCTCACCGGCTCCCCCGCCGTCCTGCCGCTCGCGGTGCGGCCGGAACCGGTCGTCGACGGCGCCTTCGACGACCGTGAGGGCGCCGTCTAGAGCCGGTCCGTCAGGGCCGCTGGGCGGCGATCATGCGCCGGTACCAGTGGTAGCTGTCCTTCGGGGTGCGCTGCTGCGTGTCGTAGTCGACCCGGACGATGCCGAAGCGCTTGTCGTAGCCGAAGGCCCACTCGAAGTTGTCGAGCAGCGACCACACGTAGTAGCCGCGCACGTCCACACCCGCGTCGATCGCGGCCCGCAGCGCGGTGAGGTGGTCGCGCAGGTACGCCACCCGGTCGGTGTCGTGCACGGCGCCGTCCGCGCTCGCCTCGTCGTCCTCGGCGGAGCCGTTCTCGGTGATGTGCACCGGCGGCAGGGCGTCGCCGTACTGCTCCTTCAGGTCCACCAGGAGGTCGGTGAAGGTGTCCGGGGCGACCGGCCAGCCCATCGCGGTGTGCCGGACGCCGGGCAGCGCCGTCTCGGCGTAGCGGTTGTCGGTCGCCACGCGCAGGGCGGGGTCGTCCTCGCGGTACGGGGCGTCGGCGACGACGATCGGGCGGTAGTAGTTGACGCCGAGGAAGTCCAGCGGCTGCGAGATCAGCTCCAGGTCGCCGTCGCGGCGGAAGTCCTGTGCGGTGATCAGCTCGCCCCAGGTGTCCTCCTCGGTGTCCGGGTAGCGCCCGGCGAGGATCGGCTCCGTCCACACCAGGTTGTGCAGGGTGTCGGCGCGTACGACGGCCTCCCGGTCGGCGGCGGAGTCCGTGGCGGGCAGGTGGTGGTCGAGGTTGAGGGTGATGCCCACCTCGCGGACCCCGGCGGACCGCAGCGCCTGGACGGCCAGTCCGTGGCCGACCAGCAGGTGGTGGGCGGCGGCCAGGGCGCCCCGGCCCTCGCGGGCGCCCGGGGCGTGGCGACCGACGGAGTAGCCGAGGAAGGCGCTGCACCACGGCTCGTTGAGGGTGATCCAGCGGGGCACCCGGTCGCCCAGGCGCTCGGCGACGACGGCCGCGTACTCGGCGAACCGCTCGGCGGTCTCCCGCACCCGCCAGCCGCCCCGGTCCTCGAGCGCCTGGGGGAGGTCCCAGTGGTAGAGGGTGGCGGCGGGCTCGATGCCGGCGGCGAGGAGCTCGTCGACCAGCCGGGAGTAGAAGTCCAGGCCCTTGGGGTTCACCGGGCCGGTGCCGTCGGGCACGATGCGCGGCCAGGCGATCGAGAAGCGGTACGAGCCGACGCCGAGGTCGCGCAGCAGGGCCACGTCCTCGGGATAGCGGTGGTAGTGGTCGCAGGCGACGTCACCGGTGTCGCCGTTCGCGACCAGGCCGGGGGTGTGGCTGTAGGTGTCCCAGATCGACGGGCCTCGGCCGTCCTCGTACGCCGCGCCCTCGATCTGGTACGAGGCGGTCGCGGCGCCGAAGACGAAGCCGGGCGGGAAACGGGGGAAGTCGCTCATGCGGTGCGAGTCCATCTCGGTGCGTGCGGTGATCACTTGACGGAGCCCCCGGTGATGCCGGCGGCGATGTACTTCTGGGCGAGGACGAGCAGGATCGCGGCCGGGACGGCGGAGAGCACGGACGCGGCCATGACCGCGCCCCAGTCGCCGACGTGGGCGCCGATGTACTGGTAGATGCCGAGCGTGATCGGCTTGACGTCGTCGGTGGTGTTCAGGGTCAGCGCGAACATGAAGTCGCTCCACGAGAACAGGAACGCGAACAGGCCGGAGGTGATCAGCGAGTTGCGGCTCATCGGGAGCACCACCCGCAGGAAGACCCGCACCGGGCCGGCCCCGTCGATCTCGGCGGCCTCGATGACCTCGCCCGGGATGGACACCATGAAGGAGCGCATGAGGACGATGGAGAACGGGATGCCGAGCGAGGCGTCCGCGAGCATCAGGCCGAAGTAGGAGTTCACCAGGCCCAGGTCGACGTACGAGTTGTAGAGGGCGTTGGCGATGACGATGCCCGGCACCATCTGGGTGATCAGGGTGCCGAAGACGATGGTGCGCGAGCCGCGCAGGCCGAACCGGGCCAGTCCGTAGGCCGCCGGGGCGGAGATCGCCAGGCAGATGGCGACGGCGCCGAAGGAGACCAGCAGCGAGGTCAGCAGATGTCCGCCCTGGTCGCCGATGGCCTTGGAGAATCCGGAGAGGTCCAGGCTCCCGGGCACCGGGTCGACCTGGAGCAGGCCCGACTCCGGCTGGAGCGCGGTGTTGAGCATCCAGTACAGCGGGAACAGCATCACGCCCAGGACGAGCACACCGGCGACGGTGGAGCCCCAGCGGCGCCGGGACGCGGCGGGAGTGTGAGCGGCCATGTCGGTCACTTCCCCTCGGTGCGGTTGGCCCGCAGGTAGAACACCGCGAACACTGCGGAGATGAGAATGAGGACGTTGCCGACGACCGCGCCGGCGCCGAAGTCCAGTTCCACGAAGGAGTTCTGGTAGGTGAGCGTGCCCAGGGTCTGGGTGGCGTCGGCGGGTCCGCCGTCGGTGAGGGCGAGGATCAGGTCGAGGATCTTGACCGTCGACATGAAGCCGAGCACCAGGACGACCGTGATCACCGGCTTGAGCATCGGCAGGGTGATGGAGCGGAAGGTCCGCCAGGCCGAGGCGCCGTCCAGGGCGGACGCCTCGTACAGCTCCTTCGGTATCTCCTGGAGGCCGCCGTACAGGATGACCATGTTGAACGGGATGCCGATCCAGATGTTGACCAGGATCACCGAGAGCAGTGCCATGTCGGGGCTGGTCAGCCACGGGGTCTGACCACCCAGGCCCAGGGTGTCCAGGAACGTGTTCAGCACGCCGGTGTCCTGGTCGAGGATGCGGCGCCAGACGATGCCGGACACCACCATGGGCACCAGCCAGGGCAGCAGGATCAGCGACCGCAGGACGCCGTTCAGGGGGAACCTGCGGTTGAAGAAGACGGCGAGGGCCAGGCCGATGCAGAACTGGCCGAGCAGGGAGCCCGCGGTGAAGACGAGGGTGTGCCACAGGGCCTTGCCGAACAGGACGTCCTGGAAGACGGACGACCAGTTGTCGGTGCCGTTGAAGGGGGCCTCGCCGGTGAAGAACGTCTTCGGTGTGTAGTGCTGGAAGCTCATCACGATGTTGCGGACGAGCGGGTAGCCGAAGAACAGCAGCATGAAGACGACGGCGGGGGCGACGAAGCCCCACTGGGCGAGTCTGCGGCGCAGGCGCTGCCGGGCCGGGTCCGGCGCGGTGCCCTTCCCGGAGGTCTGCGCGGACACCGGAGTGGTGACGGTGGACGTGGTCATGGGCGCGTACCTCAGTTCCCGCTCGTGGCGCGCTGCTGGGCGCGCTGCAGGGCGGTTTCGCTGGACTGGCCGGTCAGGGCGGACTGGAAGGCGCTCTGCAGGGCGAGCGACACGCCCGACCAGCCGGCACCCAGCTTGGCGGTGCGGGAGCGGGCGGCGGCGACCTGGTCGGCCAGCGCGTCCAGCTCGGGCACCTGCTCGCGCCACTTCGCGGCGGCCTTCTCGTTGGCCGGGACCATCCAGCTGTTGCGGGCGTAGGTGAGCTGTTCCTTCTCGCTCGCCAGACAGGCGACGATCCGGCCGGCCGTCCTCTCGCGCTCCGCGTCACCGGTGCGGGGCACGGTGAGCACCGCGCCGCCGAGCGGTCCCACCGAGTCGGCGCCCGCCTCGGGGACGGGGATCTGCGCGATCTCCCAGTGCAGCGACTTCTTGGTGTTGAGGGTCTCGACCTGCCACGGGCCGTTGATCATCATCGCGGCGTTCCCGGCCATGAACTGGTCGTTCACATCGGCCTGCGTCCAGTTGACCGTGGACTTGGACAGCGACCCGTCCTGGAGCAGCGCCTTCCAGTAGTCGAGCGCCCCGACGACCTGAGGGCTGTCGAGATCCGTCTCGTCACCACCGTTGGACCACATGAACGGCGTGAACTGGAAGACGCCGTCCTCGGCTCCGCCCGCGCTGAGCGCCAGACCGTACCGGTTGCCCTCGGTGAGCCTCTTCGCCGCCTGGCGCAGCTCGTCCCAGGTGGTGGGCACCTTCACGCCCGCCTCGTCCAGGATGTCCTTGTTGTAGAAGAGCGCGAGGGTGTTCACGGAGCGGGCCGCTCCGTAGTACGTCCCCTCGTAGGAGCCGAAATCGACGATGCCCTCGGGGATGTCGTCGGTGGCGAGGCCCAGGGTGCGCAGGTCGACGAGGCCGCCGGCGTCGGCGAAGGTCGGCATCTCGGAGGCGTCGAACTGCACGATGTCCGGCAGCGACTTCGACGAGGCCATGCGCAGGGCCTTCGTCATCACCTGCGAGGCGGGGACGCTCTGCTGCTCGACGGTGACGCCCAGCCGCTCGCCGCAGCGGGCCATCGCCTCGGCGTCCCAGCGGTGGTAGGTCTCGTCGGTCGAGGAGTTCATCACGGTGTACACGTCGCTGTCGCGCTGCTGTGCGCAGCCGGTCAGCGCCGCTCCGGCGATGAGGACGGAGACGGCGGTGAGCGACGTGACGGCTCCGCGCGAACGTCCGCGCGCGCGGTGTGCGGCAACCGGAGGATGTGCTGTCACGGTGGGTGCCCTTGCGTGGGGACCGGCTCAACCTGCGCTGAGCTGGTGACTCTTTCAGGAGGCTGGTGAAGCGCTTCGACTGACAGCGGCTCTCGCCGAGGTGTTGCCTGGCGCTTCACCGGGTGTAATTTGTTTTGCCTGATTACTAATACGCCAGCGGAAGCCGGTCGCGCTAGACCCCCAGCGATACGATCTGCTTGCGCCAAGGCGTGACAGGTTCTGCGTCTCCTGTCATAGTTCCTGGTCAGGGGCTTTCTCCCGGGCCTCTGCCGACCTCCCCCTCCGAGGAAGACCATGAAATTCACTGACGGCTTCTGGCGCATCCGTGACGGTGTCCAGATCTCGTACGCCACCGAAGTGCGCGATGTGCGCCCGGAATCGAAGCGCTTCACCGGCTACGCCGCCGTGAAGAAAGTGACACGCAGGGGCGACACCCTCAACGCGCCGCTGATCACGGTCGAGTGCTTCTCCCCCGCCGAAGGCGTGATCGGCGTCCGGGTCACCCACCACGCGGGCAAGCGCCGGCCGGGCCCCGACTTCGCCCTCACCGGGGACGCGGACGGCGCGGGGACGGTACGTCAAGACGGCACCGTCACCGAGCTGACCAGCGGTCCCCTGTCGCTGCGCCTGGACGGGACCGGTCCCTTCGCGCTCACCTTCCACGACGCGGACGGACGCGAACTGACCCGCGCCGGCGCCAAGAGCACCGCCTTCGCCACCACCGGCGAGGGAGCGCACCACGTGCTGAGCCGGCTGTCCCTCGGCGTCGGCGAGCAGGTCTACGGCCTGGGCGAGCGCTTCACCCCGTTCGTCAAGAACGGCCAGACCGTCGACGTCTGGCAGGCCGACGGCGGCACGAGCAGCGAGCAGGCCTACAAGAACGTCCCGTTCTACCTCTCCTCCCGCGGCTACGGCGTCTTCGTCAACCACCCCGGCGCCGTCTCCTTCGAGGTCGGCTCCGAGTCCGTCGGGCAGGTCCAGTTCAGCGTCGAGGACCAGGCGCTGGAGTACTACGTCGTCGCAGGACCCACCCCGAAGGACGTCCTCGGCCGCTACACGGCCCTCACCGGACGCCCGGCCCTGCCGCCGGCCTGGTCGTTCGGCCTGTGGCTCAGCACCTCCTTCACCACGTCCTACGACGAGGCGACGGTGACCTCGTTCGTCGACGGCATGGCCGAGCGCGGCATCCCGCTGTCGGTGTTCCACTTCGACTGCTTCTGGATGCGCGAGTACCAGTGGTGCGACTTCCAGTGGGACCCGGACGTCTTCCCCGACCCGGAGGGCATGCTGGCCCGGCTCAAGGAGAAGGGCCTGCGGATCAGCGCCTGGATCAACCCGTACATCGCCCAGAAGTCCCCGCTCTTCGACGAGGCCGCGGCCCTCGGACACCTGGTGCGCCGCACGGACGGCGACGTGTGGCAGTGGGACCTGTGGCAGGCCGGCATGGGCCTGGTCGACTTCACCAGTCCCGACGCGCGCGCCTGGTTCCAGTCGAAGCTCAAGCCGCTGCTCGACCAGGGGGTGGACAGCTTCAAGACGGACTTCGGCGAGCGCATCCCCACCGATGTCGTCTGGCACGACGGCTCCGACCCCGAGCGGATGCACAACTACTACACGCACCTGTACAACCGGACGGTGTTCGAACTCCTGGAGAAGGAGCGCGGGCAGGGCGAGGCGGTGGTCTTCGCCCGGTCCGCGACCGCAGGCGGCCAGCAGTACCCGGTGCACTGGGGCGGCGACTGCTGGTCGTCCTTCGAGGCGATGGCCGAGTCCCTGCGCGGCGGTCTGTCCCTGTCGCTGAGCGGGTTCGGCTTCTGGAGCCACGACATCGGCGGCTTCGAGGGCACGCCCGTCCCCGAGGTCTTCAAGCGCTGGCTCGCCTTCGGCCTGCTCTCCTCGCACAGCCGGCTGCACGGCTCCACGTCGTACCGGGTGCCGTGGGAGTTCGGCGACGAGGCGGTCGACGTCGCCCGGCGGTTCACCCTGCTCAAGCACCGCCTGATGCCGTACCTGTACGGCGCCGCCGCCGAGACCCACCGCACGGGCGTGCCGATGATGCGGCCCATGGTGCTGGAGTTCCCGCAGGACCCGGCGTGCCGCCCGCTCGACCGCCAGTACATGCTCGGCCCCGACCTGCTGGTCGCGCCGGTGTTCAGCGAGGACGGCGAGGTGGAGGTCTATCTGCCCGGGGGCACCTGGACGCATCTGCTGAGCGGCGAGCGGGTCACCGGCCCGTGCTGGCGCACCGAACGGCACGGCTACGACAGCCTTCCGCTCTACGTCCGCGAGGGCGCCGTACTGCCGCTGGCCGGCGACGACTCCCGGCCCGACGGCGACTGGCTGGACGCTCCGGTCCTGCTCGTGCACCCCTCGGCCGCGCCCGGCTACGCGGCCGAGGTCACCGTGCCGGACACGGCGGGGCTGCCGGCCGCGACGTTCCGGGTCCGGCGGGACGGCGACGTCCTGCGGGTCACCGCGTCCGGGACCGACCGGCCGTTCACGGTGCGCGTGGCCGGTGGGGCCGAGGCGCGGGGCGCTGGTGAGGTGACGCTGCCACTGGGGTGACCGGGTCACGTGTCCGGGTGAACGCCCGGGCCGTCCCCGGGACCCGCGAGGGGGGTCGGTGAGAGGGCCGCGGGTTCCTCACCGGCCTCCAGCAGGGTGTCCGCCGCGCCCACGATCAGCGGGTCCGGCTTGCCCAGGGCCTCGTGGTCCTTCGCCGGATAGTCGCAGCGGTCGAGGAGGCTGCGCATCGCCTCCAGCCGGCCCCGCCGCTTGTCGTTGTTCTTCACGACCGTCCACGGCGCGTGGGGCGTGTCCGTCGCCCGGAACATCTCGATCTTGGCCTCGGTGTAGTCGTCCCAGCGGTCGAGCGAGGCGAGGTCCATCGGCGACAGCTTCCAGCGGCGCACCGGATCGACCTGGCGGATCGCGAACCGGGTCCGCTGCTCGGCCCGGGACACCGAGAACCAGAACTTCACCAGCACGATGCCGTCGTCGGTGAGCAGCCGCTCGAACAGGGGCGCCTGCTCCAGGAACTGGTGGTACTCGGTGTCCGAGCAGAATCCCATGACCCGCTCGACGCCCGCGCGGTTGTACCAGGAGCGGTCGAAGAAGACGATCTCGCCGCGGGCCGGCAGGTGGGCCACGTAGCGCTGGAAGTACCACTGCCCCGACTCCCGCTCGGTCGGCTTCTCCAGGGCGACCACGCGGGCGCCGCGGGGGTTGAGGCGTTCGATGAACCGCTGGATGGTGCCGCCCTTGCCGGCCGCGTCCCGTCCCTCGCAGAGCACCACGATGCGCTGGCCGGTGTCCTTGACCCACCGCTGCATCTTCAGCAGTTCGATCTGCAGGATGCGCTTGGTCCTCTCGTACTCCGCCCGGCGGATCCTGCGGTCGTAGGGGTGGTTCTCCCGCCAGGTCTCGATCGGGGTGCCGTCGGCGTCGAGCAGCACGGGCCGCTCCGGACGCCGGTCGTCCACCTCCAGTCCGTGGAGCAGGTCGTCGCCGTTCGCATCGGCCCCGGTCTTCGTCCGGCCGTCCGGCGTGTCCGTGTGTTCGGCCGTCACGTCGTCTCCCGCCTCTTCACGAGTGCACTACAAGAAGGGTATGCCCACCGGGCGGTTTGTGGTGATTCGGTCGCTGGTCCAGGGAAGGAGCAGGACCAGTCGGAGCGCGTGCGCGGGCAGCGCCCTCCGTCCGTGTTCGGGCATCGCATGCAGGCACTGGTACCCAGGCGAAGGGAATGCACGACGTGCGGATCGATCTCAAGGGCCGTACGGCACTGGTCACCGGCTCCGCCCGGGGCATCGGTGCGGCGATCGCCGCCGGGCCGGCGCGGGCGGGCGCCCGGGTCGCGGTCAACGGGCGCTCCACCGAGCGCGTGCAGGACAGCGTCTGCGCCCTGGAGCGGGAGGTGCCCGGCGCCGACGTGGTGCCGGTCGCGGCGGACGTGACCACCGAGGCGGGCGCCGAGCAGGTCGCCCAGGCCCTGCCGCGGATGGACATCCTCGTCAACAACCTCGGCGTCTTCGGTTCCGCGGACCCACTGAGGATCACCGCCGACGAGTGGCGGCGTTACTTCGAGGTGAACGTCCTGGCCGCCGTGCGGCTGACCCGGCTCTTCCTGCCGGGCATGGCCGAGTGCGGCTGGGGGCGCGTCCAGTACATCGCCGGCGACTCGGCGATCGTCACTCCCGCCGAGATGATCCACTATGGGATGTCCAAGACGGCGCTGCTCGCCGTGGGCCGCGGGTTCGCCAAGCAGGCCGCGGGCACGGGGGTCACGGTGAACTCGGTCATCGCGGGGCCGACCCACACGGGCGGGATGAAGGACTTCGTCCACGGGCCGGTGGACCGTGGGCTCCCGTGGGACGAGGCGCAGCGCGCCTTCATGCGCGAGCACCGGCCGCAGTCGCTGCTGCAACGGCTGATCGAACCGGAGGAGATCGCCTGCATGATCGTCTGCCTCAGCTCGGAGCATGCCTCCGCGACGACGGGTGGGGCGCTGCGCGTCGACGGCGGCTACGTGGACGCGATCCTGCCCTGAGAGCGGGCGGTGGTCAGCGGAGCAGCAACTGGACGAGGGCGAGGGTGCCGATCGTGACGATGAGGGCGCGCAGCACGGCGGGGCTGAATTTGCGGCCGGTCCTCGCTCCGAGCTGGCCGCCCAGGGCGGATCCGGCCGCGATGAGCGCGACGGCCGTCCAGTCGAAGTCGGCGACGAAGAGGAAGAAGGCCGCGGCGACCGTGTTGACGATCGCGGCGAGTACGTTCTTGACGGCGTTGAGGCGTTGCAGTGGCTCGTCGATGAGCAGGCCCATCAGGGATATGTAGATGATGCCCTGCGCCGCGGAGAAGTAGCCGCCGTAGACGCTGGCCAGGGTCAGGCCGGCGGACAGCGGCCATCCGCCGTCGCGGTGGGAGGAGTGTCCCTTCGCCCGGCGGTCGCGCACCTTCTTGCCGATCAGGGGCTGGAACGCGACGAGGAGGAGGGCGAGCCCCACCAGGGTCGGCACGATGGTCTCGAACGCCTCGGCGGGCAGGGCCAGCAGGAGTGTCGCGCCGCAGAGTCCGCCCAGCGCGGCGCCGACGCCGAGCCTCCGCACGCGCCGGCCCTGGCCGGCGAGTTCCCTGCGGTATCCGATGGCGCCGCTGACGGAGCCGGGGATCAGTCCGAGCGCGTTGGAGACCGTGGCGGTGACGGGGGACAGCCCGGTGGCGAGCAGCACGGGGAAGGTGATCAGCGTTCCCGAGCCGACGACCGCGTTCATGGCGCCGGCGCCGACGCCCGCCGCGAAGACGCCGACCATCTCCAGCGGCGTCACGCCGTGGCTCCGGTCGCGTCGTCACCCGGAGGTGCCTGGTGCCGGCCTTGGTCCGAGGAAACGTTCATGTGAGGACGCTAGCCTGTGGGCCCTTCGGTGATCACCGAAGGGCCAGGAGAGCCGGGCCACACCCGCGTAGATGCCGCTGTCCTCGAAAGAGGGCGCCGGGGTCGATGCCCCGGCCCGCGAGCCAGGCCGCCGCCCGGTTCATGAACCGGCGGTTCCGCCGGGCGGCGTCGCGTGCCTCGGGCGGCAGTTCCTCCCTCACGGCCTCGTCGACCGGGTAGTTGTCCTCGCCGCCCGGCAACCAGTCGTGGACCCGCGCCGGATGCGCCCTGCCGGTGTCGATCCGCGGAGGGTTGGAGGGTGTGCCCATCGGCGAAGTCCGTCCCGGGGAGTGGTTCGAACGCGCCTGACGATCATCGAGTCTCGCACACCGACTCGCGGACGGCAGGCAGGAGTTCGACCGTCAGGCGGGTCCCGGCGGCGGTGCCGTGCTGGCGCGCACCACCAGCCGGGTCGGCACGAGCGTGGTGCCCCGCTCGGGGCCGTCCTGGCGCACCTTGCTCAGCACCGCCTGCACACAGAGCCGCCCCACCTCGGCGAAGTCCTGGTGGAGGGTGGTCAGCGGGGGCAGGAAGGAGGACGCCTCGGGGATGTCGTCGAAGCCGACGACGCTGACGTCCTCCGGTACGCGCCGGCCGCGTTCGTGCAGGGCGCGCAACAGGCCCAGCGCCATCTGGTCGTTGGCGGCGAAGACGGCCGTGCACTCCTCCCGGGCGGCGAGTTCGAGGCCGGCCCGGTAACCGGAGTCCGCCGACCAGTCGCCCCGGACGAGGGGCGGAGGCACCCGGCCGGCCTCGGTGAGGGCGGCGCGCCAGGCGTCCGTACGGCGCTGGGCGGCGAACGAGTCCTCGGGGCCGCCGAGATGCCACACCGTGCGGTGGCCGAGGCCGAGCAGATGCTCGACGGCGGCGCGGGTGCCGCCCGCCTGGTCGGTGTCGACGACCGTGTAATGGTCGCCGGCGTCGGAGTCGACCACCACGACGACCTGGACGTGCGGGGGGAGTTGGATCATCGCCGCGTCCAGGAGGTGGACCTCCATGATGACGATGACGGCGTCGACGGCGAGTTCCTCGAGCCGGGAGAACGCCCCGCGCACCTCGTCCTGCGTCGGCACGGCGACCGGCAGCAGCGTCACGGCGTAGCCCTCGCGCGCGGCGGAGGTGGCGATCGCCTCCAGGGTGCGGACGTTGCCGGTGGTGGACAGGGTGAAGATGATGACGCCGATGGTGCGGAACTCGCCGCGCTTGAGGGCGCGGGCCGCGCTGTTGGGCCGGTAGCCGAGTTCCTTCATCGCGGCCAGCACCTGCCGGCGCGTCTCCTCGTTCACACCGGCGTAGCCGTTGGAGACACGGGAGACGGTCTGGGAGGAGACGCCCGCCAGGCGGGCCACGTCGGCCATGGAGGCCGTGGTCCGGGTGCCGCCCCGGGTGCGCCGCGCGCCGCCGCCGGCCGCGGCGGCCTCGATGACCTCGGTGGCGGGGCCGACTGCGTTCGCCGGCGTTCTCTCGGCCGTGTCCACTCGCCGTCAGCCGCCTTCCTGTCACTGCTCGCGTCACCGTTTGCCAAGAGGACCCTTGACCGTCCTCAGGAGGGCAGTGTAAACATTCCGCCATCCGATGTTTACGTAAACATAACAGCTCGGCGGCGCTTCGCGGTGACCGATGTTTACGCAAACATCATGTGCAGGGGCATGTCGTCCGGCTCACACGCCGGGCGGCCGCCGGTCCCGAACGGTGACGAGCGAGGAACGACATGACGACGCTGCAACCGCCGGTGGACGCCGAGCCGAGGCCGGCGCCTCCTCCGGCGAGACGGGACCGCCGCTCCTGGACGGGGTGGGGCTTCATCGGTCCCTTCGTGGCCGTGTTCGCCCTGGTCTTCCTGGCGCCGATCGTGTACTCGATCTACTTGAGCCTCTTCCGCGACCAGCTCATCGGCGGAACCGTCTTCGTCGGTTTCGACAACTACGAACAGGCGCTCCAGGACGACCGGTTCTGGGCGGCCCTCGGCCGGGTCTCGCTCTTCCTGTGCATCCAGGTGCCGATCATGCTCGGCATCGCGCTGCTGGTGGCGCTGGCCCTGGACAGCGGCCGGCTCTACGGCAAGAGCTTCTTCCGCATCACGATCTTCCTGCCGTACGCGGTGCCCGCCGTGGTCGCCACCCTCATGTGGGGCTTCATGTACGGCACGAAGTACGGCCTGGTCGGCGACATCAACGGGGCGTTCGACGTCTCGCTGCCCGACCCGCTCTCCCCCGACCTGGTGCTGGCGTCCATCGGCAACATCGTCACCTGGGAGTTCGTCGGCTACAACATGCTGATCTTCTACTCGGCGCTGCGCGTCATCCCGAACTCCCTGTACGAGGCGGCGGAGATCGACGGCGCCGGGCAGATCCGGGTGATCACCGCGATCAAGCTGCCCGCGATCCGGGGCGCCCTGGTCATCGCGACGATCTTCTCCATCATCGGCAGCTTCCAGCTGTTCAACGAGCCGAACATCCTGCGTCCGCTCGCCCGCAACGCCCTCACCACCGACTACACGCCGAACTTCTACACGTACTCGCTGTCCTTCAACGGCCAGCAGCACAACTACTCCGCGACGGTGGCCATCATCATGGGCCTGATCACGATGGTGATCGCCTACGTCGTGCAGCTGCGCGGCATGCGCAAGGGAGCGTGACCCGATGAGCAGCCCTCTCACCACCGCCTCCCCGGCCGGACCCGCCGAGGCCTCCGGTCCCGGCCGGACCGCGCCACGGCTGCGCGCGACCCGCAGGCACTCCGCCGACAAGCCCCGGCGCAGCGTGCTGCTGACCGTGCTGACCTCCCTGATCGTCGTCTACACCGTCGTGCCGCTGGTCTGGCTGGTCATCAACGCCACCAAGACGCAGGCGGGTCTGGCCGACTCCTCCGGGATGTGGTTCGCCGACGACTTCGCGCTGTGGGACAACATCCGCGACACGTTCACCTACCACGACGGCGTGTTCACGCGCTGGCTGCTGAACACCCTGCTGTACGTGGTGCTGGGCGCCGGCGGGGCCACCCTCCTGGCGGTCCTCGGCGGTTACGCGCTGGCGAAGTTCGACTTCCCCGGCAAGCGCGGCGTCTTCGCCACGGTCATCGGCGCGGTGGCAGTGCCCGGCACGGCCCTCGCGGTGCCCACCTTCCTGATGTTCAGCAAGATGGGTCTGACCGACACCCCGTGGGCGGTGATCATCCCCTCGCTGGTCTCGCCGTTCGGCCTGTACCTGATGTGGGTGTTCGCCACCGAGGCCATCCCCACCGAACTGCTCGAGGCCGCCCGCATCGACGGGGCCGGCGAGGCGCGCACCTTCTTCACCGTCGCCCTCCCGCTGCTCGCCCCCGGCATCGTGACCGTGCTGCTGTTCACCACGGTCGCCACCTGGAACAACTACTTCCTGCCGCTGATCATGCTCAAGGACTCGGACTGGTACCCGCTGACGCTCGGTCTGAGCGCGTGGAACTCCCAGGCCGAGACCGTCGGCGGCGAGGTCATCTTCAACCTGGTGATCACCGGTTCGCTGATCACCATCCTGCCGCTCATCGCCGCGTTCCTGCTGCTCCAGAAGTACTGGCAGTCGGGCCTCGCCGCGGGCAGCGTCAAGGAGTGACCGCGCGGCTCCCCGGCCGCCCCCAGCCCCACACCGCACCACCACCCTCACCCCGCCCACGAAGAAGTGGAAACACCCTCATGCGCAGAAACACCGGCCGCCTGCTGCGCGGCATCGCCCTCCTGTCCGCCGTGGCCCTGGGCGCCACCGCCTGCGGCGGCTCCGGCGACGACTCCACCGACGAGGCGGTCTCCGCCTCGGACGTCCAGGCGGCCCTGAAGAAGGGCGGCACGGTGACGGTGTGGTCCTGGGAGCCCACCCTGAAGACGGTCGCCGCCGACTTCGAGAAGAAGTACCCGAAGGTCAAGATCAACCTCGTCGGCGAGCGGTCGGGCGACAAGCACTACACCGCGCTGTCGAACGCGATCTCGGCCGAGAAGGGCGTCCCGGACGTCGCGCAGATCGAGTACTTCGCGGTGAACCAGTACGCCCTCGGCAAGGGCCTCACCGACCTGGCCCCCTTCGGCGCCGACAAGCTGGCCTCCAAGTACACGCCCGGCCCGTGGAACGCCGTGAGCGAGGACAAGGCGGTCTACGGCCTGCCGATGGACTCCGGCCCGATGGCGATGTTCTACAACAAGAAGGTCTTCGACAAGCACAAGATCGCCGTCCCGGCCACCTGGGACGAGTACGTCGACGCCGCGCGCAAGCTGCACAAGGCCGACCCCGAGGTCTACATCGCCAACGACGCCGGCGACGCCGGCTTCACCACCAGCCTGCTGTGGCAGGCCGGTTCGCGTCCCTACAAGGTCGACGGCACCGACGTGAAGATCGACTTCAGTGACGCGAAGGCCAAGAAGTACACGGACACCTGGCAGAAGCTCATCGACGAGAAGCTCCTCGCCCCGGTCAACAGCTGGACCGACGAGTGGTACAAGGGCCTGGGCGACGGCAGCATCGCCACCCTGACCACCGGTGCCTGGATGCCCGCCAACTTCGTCAGCGGCGTGCCGAACGCGGCCGGCGACTGGCGCGCGGCCCCGATGCCGGCCTGGACGAAGGGCGACAAGGCCAGCGCGGAGAACGGCGGCAGCTCGCTGACCCTGCCCTCGCTCGGCAAGAACAAGGAACTCGCCTACGCCTTCGTGGAGTACGCGAACTCCGGTGACGGCGTCGGCACCCGCGTCGAGCAGGGCGCCTTCCCGGCCACCAAGGCGGAACTGCAGTCCGCCGACTTCCAGAGCACCAAGTTCGACTACCTCGGTGGCCAGGAGGCGAACAAGATCTTCGCCGAGTCCGCCGCGAACGTCGCCAGCGACTGGTCGTACCTGCCGTTCCAGCAGTACGCCCACTCGATCTTCAACGACACGGTCGGCAAGGCCTACGTCTCGGGCACCACGCTCGCGGACGGCCTGAAGGCCTGGCAGGACGCCTCGGTGAAGTACGCCGAGGAGCAGGGCTTCACCGTCGAGAAGTAGGACGGCACCAGACGCAGGGCGGCGCGGGCGGACTCCGCGCCGCCCCCCGTGCACCACACCCCGGAAGGACCGCCATGATCTCCACCCTCCTGTCCCGCACCGGCGGGGCGGACGGTGACCCCGCTCCCCGTCTCGTCTACGGCGCCGACTACAACCCCGAGCAGTGGCCCCGCACCGTGTGGGAGGAGGACGTCCGGCTGATGCGGGAGGCCGGCGTGAACCTCGTGTCCGTGGGGATCTTCTCCTGGGCCCGGCTGCAACCGGCCGAGGACACCTGGGACTTCGCCTGGCTCGACGAGGTGATGGACCTGCTGCACCAGGGCGGTATCGGCGTCGACCTCGCCACCGCCACCGCCTCCCCGCCGCCCTGGCTCACCACGGCCCACCCGGAGATCCTCCCGGTCACGGCCACCGGCGAGACCCTCTGGCCGGGCGCTCGCCAGCACTGGCGGCCCACCTCGCCCGTCTTCCGCCGGCACGCGCTGCGCCTGGTCCGGGAGCTGGCGGCCCGCTACGCCGGTCATCCGGCGCTCGTCGCCTGGCACGTCAACAACGAGCTGGGCTGCCACAACGTCTACGACTACTCCGACGACGCGGCCCGTGCCTTCCGTGACTGGCTGCGCGCCCGCTACGTCACGGTGGAGGCGCTCAACAGCGCCTGGGGCACGGCGTTCTGGTCGCAGCGGTACACCGACTGGGAGCAGATCCTGCCGCCGCGGCTGGCCGCCTCCCACCCCAACCCCACCCAGCAGCTGGACTTCAAGCGGTTCTCCTCGGACGCCCTCAAGGACCACCTGCGCGCCGAGCGGAAGATCCTGCGGGAGCTCACCCCGGACATCCCCGTCACCACCAACTTCATGGTGATGGGCAACACCAAGGGGATGAACTACCCCGACTGGGCCGACGAGATCGACTTCGTCTCCAACGACCACTACGTCCACCCCGGCCCGCAGGACCGCGACGAGCTGTCCTTCTCCGCCAACCTCACCAGCGGCATCTCCGGCGGGCGGCCCTGGTTCCTGATGGAGCACTCCACCAGCGCCGTCAACTGGCAGCCCGTCAACGTGGCCAAGCGCCCCGGCGACCTGGCCCGCGACTCGCTGCTGCACGTCGCCCACGGCGCCGACGCGGTCTGCTTCTTCCAGTGGCGGCAGTCGGCGGCGGGCGCCGAGAAGTACCACTCGGCGATGGTCCCGCACGCCGGTGCGGACAGCGAACTGTTCCGCGCGGTGGCAGAACTGGGCGCCACCCTGAAGACGCTCGCCCCGCTCGCCGGGACCGAGCGGGAGCCCGCCCGGGTCGGCATCCTCTACGACTGGGAGTCGTGGTGGGCGAGCGAGCAGGACTCCCACCCCACCTCCCTGCTCGACTACCGGCAGGAGGCGCTCGACTGGTACTCGGCACTCCTCGCCCTCGGGATCCGCGCCGACCTCGTCACCACCCGGGCCGACCTGCACCGCCACCAGGTGCTGATCGCCCCCGTGCTGCACCTGGTCCCGGCCGACCTGGCGAAGACCCTCACCCGGTACGCCGAACAGGGCGGCCACCTGATCACCACGTACTTCTCCGGTGTCGTCGACGAGCACGACCACGTCTGGCTCGGCGGCTATCCCGGCGCCCTGCGGGACCTGCTCGGCATCCGCATCGAGGAGTTCGGCCCGCTGCTCGCCGGCGACAGCGTGGAGCTCGACGACGGCACGACCGGTGCCCTGTGGACCGACCGGATCACCGTGACCGGTGCCGGGACCGAGGTCCTGGCCCGCTACCGCACCGGCGAGCAGTCGGGCAGGCCCGCCGTCACCCGGCGGCCGACGGGCGGGGGTTCCGCCGCGTACGTCTCCACCCGGCTCGGTGTCGAGGGGCTCACCTCGCTGCTGCCGCGGCTGCTGGGGCCGGCCGGCGTGGAGAGCGAACTGCCCGCCGAGGTGCGGGGGCTGATCGAGCCGGTCGTACGCCGGGGCGCCGAGGACCGGTTCCTGTTCCTGGTGAACCGGACCGACGACGCCGTCGCGGTGCGCGGCCTCGACGGGGAGGTGCTCCTCGGCACCACCGGCGCCGACGGCGTCCTCACGCTCGGGCCCCGCGCGGTCGCCGTACTGCGGCAGCCGGCCGCCTGACACCCCACAGCTCCCCGGAACGGCACGCACCCGTTCCGGGGGCCGTCCCCTCCCGCCGGCCGCCGGCGCGACGGGAGGTTCCACCGAAGCGCGACCACACCTCACTGTTGGGAGCACACCGATGGCACGCCGCACCCGCAACAGACGGCTCCTCACGGCCGCCGGGCTCACCGCCGCCCTGGTCACCGGGGCCGCCCTGGTCCCCGGGCCGACGTCCGCCGCCGCCCAGGCCGCGGACCTCCCCTCCGTCACCGTCCGGCCCGACCCCTCCTACCAGCAGGAGGAGTTCGAGGGCTGGGGCACCAGCCTGGTCTGGTTCGCCAACGCCACCGGCGACTACCCGCCTCAGATCCGCGAGAAGCTCGCGCGGCTCCTGTTCGGCGACGACGGCCTCGCCCTGAACATCGCCCGGTACAACGTCGGCGGCGGCAACGCCCCCGACGTGAAGGACTACCTGCGGGCCGGCGGAGCGGTCGAGGGCTGGTGGAAGGCGCCCGCGGGCACCACCCGCGAGGACACCGGCTGGTGGGACGCCGAGGACCCCGCCGACTGGAACGAGAACGCCGACGCCACCCAGCGGTGGTGGGTGGACCGCATCAAGAAGGACATCACCCACTGGGAGACCTTCAGCAACTCCCCGCCCTGGTTCATGACCGTCAGCGGTTACGTGTCCGGCGGGTTCGACGCAGGCGCCGACCAGCTGAAGACCGAGTCGGTCGACGACTTCGCCGCCTACCTGGCGGGCGCCACCGAGCGGCTGGAGAAGGCGCACGGCATCACGGTCGACACCGTCGACCCCTTCAACGAGCCCAACACCGACTACTGGAGCACCCGCCTCGGCGCGGACGGCGAACCCGTCGGCGGACGCCAGGAGGGCGCCCACATCGGCCCCGAACTCCAGGAGAAGGTGCTCCACGCCCTCTCCCCCGCGCTGAAGAAGGCGAAGACCAAGGCGGAGATCTCCGCCATGGACGAGACCAACCCGTCCCTCTTCGCGCGGAACTGGAACACCTACTCGCCCGAGGCGCGCGACCTCGTCGACCAGATGAACGTCCACACCTACGGCACCGGCCGGCGCACCACCGTGCGCGACATCGCCAAGGCCGAGGACAAGCCGCTGTGGATGAGCGAGGTCGAGGGCGACTGGGGCGACGGACAGAGCTTCACGGACATGCGTCCCGGTCTCGGCCTCGCCCAGCGCATCGTCGACGACCTGCGCGAGCTGGAGCCGCGCGCCTGGGTGTTCTGGCAGCCCGTCGAGGACCACGACAACATGAAGCCCGGCGGCGAGTCCGCCAAGGGCGGCAACTGGGGCGAGATCCAGCTCCCCTTCGGCTGCACCTCGAAGGACACCCTCGAGACCTGCCCCATATACACGAACACCAAGTTCGACACCGCCCGCAACTTCACCCACTTCATCAAGCCCGGTGACCGGCTGATCAAGGTGGACGACACCTCCAGCGCGGCGGCGGTGACGAAGAACGGCAAGGGCGCCTCGCTCGTCCACGTCAACAGCACCGCCGAGGCGCGCGACGTCACCGTCGACCTGTCCAAGTTCCGCACCATCGGCCGGAACGCGACCGTCACCCCCGTCGTGACCAGTGCCGACGGCAAGCTGGAGCGGCACGGTGCCATCAAGGTCACCGACCGCGCGGCCACCTTCACCGTGCCCGCCCGGTCGGTGACGTCCTTCGTCGTCGAGGGCGTCTCCGGCGTCGCGCAGGACGCCCCGCTGCTGCGCAAGGGACACACGTACACCCTCACCGGCGTGCAGAGCGGCAAAGCGGTCACCGTGGCCGGCGACGGCACGAAGCTCGTCATCGGTACCGGCGACGGCTCCGCCTCCCAGCAGTGGCGGCTGAGCGCGGTACGTCCCGGCGACGGCGTGCGCGAGCGCTACGAGTTCACCAGCCCGGTGGACGGCGAGCGGCTGGCCGTGCGCGACGACGTCCCGGTGACCGAACCGCACACCGGTGAACGGGACCCGGCCGCCGAGTGGATCATGTCCACCACGGGCGACGGCACCTGGACCCTGGTGAACGCGGCCACCGGGCGCCTCCTGGAGGTGGGCGGGCAGGCCACGCACGAGGGCGCCGCGGTCACGACGTGGCAGCCCAACTCCGGTTCCAACCAGCGCTGGACGGTCACGGACGTCACGGACTGACCGGGTCCCGCCGGGCCCGGGGCCCCCCCCCCCCCCGGGGGGGGGGCGGGGCGCGGGCCCCACAACCCCAAGAGGAACAGTCGGATAT
This sequence comes from Streptomyces sp. NPDC059454, assembly GCF_042749965.1. Classification (NCBI taxonomy): domain Bacteria; kingdom Bacillati; phylum Actinomycetota; class Actinomycetes; order Kitasatosporales; family Streptomycetaceae; genus Streptomyces; species Streptomyces sp. NPDC059454. The sequence goes on from NZ_JBHYVC010000045.1 coordinate 60,151, forward strand.
TAAAAACAACAGCAGGCGCCCAATTT
>NZ_JBHYVC010000046.1:0-59711 GCF_042749965.1 Streptomyces sp. NPDC059454
ACCCGACCCGCTCCACCGCCGCTTCCGCCAGCACCGTACGCAGCCGCGACGCCGTCACCGGCACCGGCCGCGGCGCGGGGGCGGGGTCACCTAAGCGCACCCCCCAGCCCCCCCCCCCCCGCGGGGGGCGGGGGGGGGGCGGCCCCCGGGCCGGGTCAGCGCTCCGGCGGCGTGCCGCCGTCCCGGTAGGAACGCCGCACCGCGTCGGCGGCCTTGTCGGTCCTGGCGTCGTACTTGCGGCCCGTGCGCTCGTCGACCATGCGCTCGGCGCCCGAGACGCCCTTGTCGGCCTGGTCGGGATGGCCCTTGGCCATCTGCTTGGCCTTGTTCATCATGTCGCCCAGCTTGCCCATGGGGGGTACCTCCGGGGGTGCGCGTATGTCGTACATCGCCGCAGGTACCCCTCAGAACGCGTGTGATTCACCCCGTGTCGCCCACCCGGGCGGCCATGTTCCCCGCCGGGTGCCGGTTGTCGTGGATGAGCTGGTGGGCGAGCCCGATCTCGTCGAAAGCGAAGGTCCGGGACAGGCAGGGGTCGATGATCCCCTGGTCGATCAGCCGGGTGACCTCACGTGCCTCGCGGGCCGTGGCGACGTGCGAGCCCTGCAGGCGCTTCTGCCGCATCCACAGAAAACGCAGATCGACGTCGCCGTTGTAGCCGGTGGTGCCGCCGCACAGGACGACCATGCCGCCGTTGTCGCACAGGTACAGGGACGTGGGGACGGTGTCGGCGCCGGAGTGCTCCAGCACGATGCGCGGGCTGCGGCGCTCGCCCAGCACCTCCCAGAAGGCCCGCCCGAAGGCGCGGGCGCCCGACAGCCAGCGGTCCGTCGCCGCCTCGTCGGTGGTGTCCGGCAGCCGCCCCCAGTGGTCGAACTTCCGCCGGTCGATGAAGCCCTCGGCGCCCAGCTTGAGGCAGAATTCGCCGCGTTCCTCGCTGGAGACGACCGCGACGGGGATGCCGCCGACGTGCCGGACGAGCTGGATGGCGATGCAGCCGAGACCGCCGGCGCCGCCCCAGATCAGCACCGGGTCGCCGGGGCGCACCGTGTGCGGCGGCCAGCCGAAGAGCTGGCGGTAGGCGGTGGCGGCGGTCGCCATGTAACAGGCGGCCTCCGTCCAGGACAGCCGGGCGGGCTTGGGGTGGCACATGTAGTCGTCGACGACGGCGAACTGGGCGAAGGAGCCGTAGTTCTCCTCGTAGCCCCACACCCGCTGGCTACCGGACCAGGTGGGGTCGCCGCCGAGGCGGATGTCCTCGGCCCTTTCGTCCCAGCGGTTGGCGAGGACGACGACCTCGTCGCCGAGCCGCACCCCGCGCACGTCCTCGCCGACCGCCCACACGATCCCGGACAGGTCGGAGCCGCCGATGTGGAAGTCCTCGGTGGCGCCGGCCCTCTGCCGGGCGGCGATCACGTCGAGCGGCGAACCCAGTGCCGCCCAGACGTTGTTGTAGTTGATGCCGGCCGCCATCACCTTCACCAGGACCTGTCCGCGTCCCACGGGCGGGACGTCGACCACCTCGGTACGGAAGGCGTCGACGGGCTGTCCGTAACGCTCACGGCGGATGAGCGAGGCGTACATCTGCTTCGGTACGGTGCCGATCTCGGGCGCGTCGCCGAGTTCGTAGAGGTCCTGGGTCGCTCTCACGCTGGTTCTCCTCAACGCGGGTTCACGGGGAAGGGGGTGTGGCGGCCCGGTCACCGAGGCCGCGCAGGGCCTTGGCGACCGCTTCGCCGATGCGGGCGATCGGTTCGGGTTCGGTCATCTCGTAGTGGCCGCAGGGCACGCGGTGGTCGTGGAGGGTTCCGTCGACGTGGGGCCGCCAGCTGTCGGCCTTTCCCGGCAGCACCGCCAGGTCGGCCGGGAAGTCGGTGGGCTGTTCCTCGGCGGCGCTGAAGAACAGCACGTCACCGCGGTAGACGCCGGGGGCGAACTGGGGCGCGATGCGCAGGTTGTTGCGCATCACGGCGGCGATGGCGGCGGCCTCGGCGCGCGTGACGGGGGCGCTCGCCGGGTCGGCCGTGACACGGGCGTCGATCCGGTCCAGGAGGGCCTCCACCGTGGCCCCCGTGTCGGCCGGGAGGCCGGTCACCCTGGACAGCAGGGCCGCGACCTGGCGTTCGGCCGCGTCGGGGTCGTGGGCCGTGCCGTGCGGCTGGGGCGCGTCGAGCATGGCGAGCAGTTCGACCTGCTCGCCGTCGCGTTGCAGGGCACAGGCCATGGCGTGCGCGACGAATCCGCCGTAGGACCAGCCCAGCAGCCGGTACGGGCCGTGGGGTTGCACCCGGCGTACCAGGTCGAGGTAGCCGGCGACCATGGCGGCGGCGTCCGGTGCGGGCGGCCGGGTGCCGTCGAGGCCGACCGCCTGGATGCCGTGGACGGGCTGGTCGCCGCCGAGATGGGGCAGCAGGCCCGTGTAGCGCCAGGCGACGCCCGCGCCGGGGTGGACGCAGAACAGGGGCGTGGCGGTGCCCTCGGCGCGCAGCGGCAGCAGCGGGCCGAGCGCAGGAGCGCCGCCGTCCGGCGTCTCCTCGTCCGGCTGGTCGGCCGTGGCGAGGACCCCGGCCACGGTCGGCGCGGCCAGCAGGGCCGCGGCCGGGACGTCGAGGACACCGGCCTGGCGCAGCCGGCCCGCCAGCAGCACGGCGCGCATCGAGTCGCCGCCGAGGTCGAAGAGGTTGTCGTGCAGCCCGATGCCGCCGACGCCCAGGGTCTCCTCCCAGAGCCGGACGACCTCCCGTTCGCGGTCGGTGCGCGGCGGTACGTGCTCGGTCGTCAGCCGGGGACGGGGGGCGAGGCCGGGGCCCGCCGCGGCCGGGGCGTCGTCGGACGTGCCGGGGTCCGTCCGGGCGCCGGGCGCGTCGATCCAGTGGCGCCGCCGTTCGAAGGCGTACGGCGGCAGCGGCGCCCGCCGGGGCGTGCCCGGCACCGGGGGGAGGGCGCTGTCCACGCCCGCGCTCCACAGCCGCCCCAGCGCTTCGGTGAGGACGAACCCGTCGGACGCCTCGGCCTTGGCGTGCCGCATGGTGGTCACCGTCACCGGTGCCTCGTCGGTGAGCCGGCCGGTGGCGAGCTTGGTCAGGGTGTCGCCCGGGCCGATCTCCACGAGGACGGGGTGCAGCCGGTCCCACAGGGCGGTGATGCCGTCGGCGAACCGCACGGTGTCGCGGGTGTGGTCGATCCAGTGCCGTACGGAGGTGGCCTGCGCGTCGGTGGCCCAGGTGCCGGTGACGTTCGTGACGTACGGGATGCGCGGCGGACGCAGGGTGACCTGGCGCAGGTGGGCCTCGTAGGCCGGCAGGACCGGGTCGAGGACGTGGGAGTGGGCCGCGACGGGAATGCGCAGACGGCGGAACGGGACTGCGCGGCGGGTGAGTTCGGCCTCGAAGCGGGTGATCGCGTCGAGGTGCCCGGCGACGGTGCAGGCGCCGGGTCCGTTGACGGCGGCGAGGGACAGGCCGGCGTCGAGCAGCGGCCGGATGTCCCCGGCGGGGGCGGCGACGCCGACGGTGGCTCCGCCGGCGGAGCCGATGAGCCGGATGCGTTCGGTGACCAGGGGCAGCATGTCCGCGAGGTCGATGACGCCGGCAAGGCAGGCGGCCGTGTATTCGCCGAGCGAGTGGCCGATCAGCGCGTCGGGGCGCACGCCGGACTCCATGAGCGTACGGGCCAGGGCGTACTCGGTGACGACGAGCCCCAGGAACGCGGAGGTGTCGTCGGGCCGTTGTTCCTCGAAGAGGGCGGTGCGCAGGTCGGCGCCGAGGACGGACCGCAGGATGCGGGCGCACTCGTCGACGGTGTCGCGGTAGACGGTGTGGTCGCGGTACAGGTCCTTGCCCATGCCCGGGTACTGGGTGCCCCCGCCGGGCAGCAGGAACGCGACGCGGGCGGGGTCGTCGGGGAGCGGCGGGGTGGCCGGGGCGGCGGAGCGCAGCGCGTCGAGGGCCTCCTCGCGGGTGGCCGCCGTGACGGTGAGCCGGTGGCGCAGTGCGGGCCGGTCGGTGCGCAGGGAGTGGGCCACGTCGTCCAGGCGCAGCCGCGGACGGCGTTCGAGGTGCCGGGCGAGCGCCTCGGCCTGGCCGCGCAGGGCGCCGGCGGTGCGCGCCGACAGCGGCAGCACCAGGCGGCGGACCTCCTCGGGCGGGCGCGGTGCGGCCGGGGCGGCGGGCGGTGCCTCCTCCAGGATGACGTGGGCGTTGGTGCCGCCGATGCCGAAGGCGCTGACGGCGGCGCGGCGGGGATGGCCGCCCTCGGGCCAGTCCTCCAGGGCGGTGGGCACGCGGAAGGGGCTCGCGTCGAAGTCGATGAGCGGGTTGGGACGGTCGAAGTGCAGGCTCGGCGGGATCTGCCGGTGTTCCAGGGCCAGGATCGCCTTGATGAGTCCGGCGATGCCGGCGGCGGCTCCGAGGTGGCCGATGTTGGTCTTGACCGAGCCGAGCGCACAGAACCCGGTCCGGTCCGTGCTGTGCCGGAAGGCCTCCGTCAGGGCGGACACCTCGATCGGGTCGCCGAGTCTGGTGGCGGTGCCGTGCGCCTCGATCAGGCCGATGGTGCCGGCGTCGACCTCGGCCTGGGCCTGCGCGGCGAGGACGACCTCGGTCTGTCCGGCGGTGCTGGGCGCGCTGAAGCCGACCTTGCGGCGGCCGTCGTTGTTGACGGCGCTGCCGCGGATGACGGCGCGGACGCGGTCGCCGTCGGCGAGGGCGTCCTCCAGTCGCTTGAGCACGACGGCTCCGACCCCGTCGCCGGAGGAGGTGCCGGCGGCGTCCGCGGCGAAGGCGCGGCAGTGCCCGTCGGGTGAGAACGGCCCGTCGGGTACGTGGCGGTAGCCCAGTACGGCCGAGGGGTTGAGGGAGACGGCGGCGGCCAGGGCGGTGTCGCAGCGGTGGTCCAGCAGGTCCTGGCAGGCGGTGTGCACGGCGACCAGCGCGGTGGAGCAGGCCGTCTGCAGGGAGACGCTGGGTCCGGTGAGGCCGAGTTCGTAGGAGACGCGGGTGGCGAGGGTGCCCAGGGAGTTGGCGGTGGCGGCGTGGACGAGCGCCACCGAGCCGGGCTGCCCGGCGAAGCGCGGGTACACGTGGGCCGGGTAGTACCGGCTGTCGCCCGCGCCCGCGTACACGCCGAACGCCTCGCCCGTACGGTTCTCGCCGAGGCAGCCGGCGTCCTCCAGGGCGTGGTAGGCCGTCTCCAGCAGCAGCCGCTGCTGGGGGTCGACGACGGCGGCCTCGGCGGGGCTGTAGCCGAAGAACCCGGCGTCGAAGCGGTCGATGCCCCCGACGACCGACGCCATCCGGATCAGCGTCGGATCGCCCAGGTCGTCCGGGTCGCCGCCGGCGGCGAGGAATTCCTCGTCGGTGACGGGCCGGACGGACTCCCGTCCGGCGGCGAGGTTGTCCCAGAAGGCGTCGAGGTCGTCGGCGCCGGGGAAACGGCCCGCCATGCCGATGACGGCGACGGCGGGGAGGTCGTCGTCGTGAGGTGCGGTGGTGTCGTGCATGGTCTGTGCCTCGTTCTCTCCCGGCTCGGTGGTGTGCTGCACGGACGTCGCCTCGTTCCCTCCCGGCCCGGTGGTGTCAGGCACGGTCACGCTCCGTGCCGTGCCGTGCGGACCGGCGGGCGCGGGCGGCGCGTTGGCGTTGTGCCTGGTCCTTGGCGCGGTCCAGGGCCCCGCGCGGTGACGGGGCGGACTCGGGCCGCCGTGCCGGTCCGGCGTCGGGCCCGGTACCGGCGCCGAGGTGCTCCGACAGGTGGCGTGCCAGGTCCCGGACGGTGGGGTGGGCGAACAGGTCGACCACCGGCAAGTCGGTGCCGAAGGCGCGGTTGACGCCGGTCCGGGCGGTGACCAGGAGCAGGGAGTTGCCGCCCAGGTCGAAGAAGTTCTCGTCGCGGCCCACCCGGTCGCGGCCCAGGACACCGCACCACACCTCGGCGAGCCGGTCCTCCAGCCGCCGCAGTTCCTCCCCCGCCTCCGTCGCGTCGGGGCGTGCCGTGGTGCCCGCCGAGCGCAGCTCCCACTCGTCGGACAGGCCGGCCGCGCGGATGCCGTCGGACGCCGCGCGGTACAGGGCGCCCAGGTCCGTGCCGTCCGCCAGGCCGACGCGGGCGGACAGGCGCCGCACCTGGCGCACGGGGGCCACGACGTGGCTGCGGACCCAGGGGGCGGTGCGGTCGGCGCCGATCAGCAGGTGCGGCTCGTCCAGGGAGCGGGCCAGGTCGAAGGAGCGCAGCGCCGCGGTGACGTCGAGCAGCCGGTAGCCGCGGGCCTCGGTGAGAGCGGTGAGCCCGTAGCCGCGGCTCATGCCGCGCTCGCGCCACATGCTCCAGGCCAGGGACTGTGCGGGCAGGCCGAGACCGCGGCGGTAGTGGGCGAGCGCGTCCAGGCAGGCGTTGGCGGCGGCGTAGGCGGCGTTCATGGCGCCGCCGAAGAAGCCGTTCACCGAGGAGAAGGTGACGAAGGAGCCGACCGGGTGGTCGGCGGTGATGCGGTGCAGCATCCACGCGCCGCGCACCTTCGCCCGAAGCGCCCGGCGCCAGGTGGCGGTGTCCAGCTCGCCCACGGGGCGTTCCACGAGGGTGCCCGCCAGGTGCAGCACCGACCCCAGGGGCATGCCCCACGCTTCGGCGGCGGCCTCCACGGCGGCGCGCACCTGGCGTTCGTCGGTGACGTCGGCACGGGCGTAGCGGACCTCGCCCAGCTCGCGCAGCCGCGGCGGAACCACGGCCTCGGCTGCCGGTGTGCGGCCCACGATCAGCAGCCGGGTGCCGGGGGTGCGCAGCAGATGCGCCGCGATCTCGGCGCCGACGCCACCCAGTCCGCCGGTGAGCAGGGTGAAGCCGTCGTGCGCGGGCGCCTCGGCGCGGGGCGGGGTGCCGGGCAGGGGGGCGAGGCGGCGTACGTACCGGTGCCCGTCGCGGTACGCCACCTCCGCGGCGTCCGCGGTGACCGTCGCCTCGGCCAGCAGGACGGGCAGGGGGTCCGCACCCTCGTCCGCCGCGAGGTCGAGGTGCGTGGCGCGCAGCCGGCCGGACTCCTCGGCCAGTGACTTGAGGAGCGCGCCCGCCATGGCATGGGCCGGGGAGGGGAGGTCGCCCGGACGTACGGCCTGCGCGCCCGCCGTGACGTACAGCAGGTCGACGGGGCGCTGCCGGGCGGAGAGGGCGCGTGCGAACGCGAGCAGCCGCTCCGCACCGGTCGTGTCGTCCGGCGCCGTCCCGGGGTCCGCCGCGCCGCGCAGCCCGTCGAGGTACAGGACGGCGTCGACCGGTCGTCCGTCGTGCTCGAGCTGCCGCAGCAGCGCGGCGTGGTCGCTCTCCTCGGCGGGCCGCACGCGGTAGCGAGCGGCGTCGAGCCGGTCGTACGACGTCCCCTCGCCGGCCACCGTGCACAGACCCCCGCCGGATCGCAGCGCGCCGGCGAGACGTTCCGCGAGCTTGCCGGCCTCGGGGTCGCCGCCCGCCAGGACGAGGGTGTGCCGGCCGGCCGTCGCCGTACGGGCTTCGGGGCGTTCCGCCCGCTGCCACACCGGTCGCAGGAACCAGTCGGGGACGGTGGCCGCGCTGCCCAGCAGCAGCTGGGTCCGGCGGACCTCCTCGTCGAAGTCGCCCGCCTCGAGGCCCTTGCGCAGCTTGGTGCGCTGGATCTTGCCGATCTCGGTCTTGGGCACGGTCTGCCGCTCGACCGGGATCAGGAAGGCCGGGCTGATGCCGATCTCCCGGGTGACCTTGCCGGCGATCCGGCGCAGGGGGCCGGCCGGGTCGGCGGCGGCTTCGGCGGTGAGGTGGAAGAACAGGGCCAGTTCGTCGGTGGGCGACGACGGGTCGGTGCGCACCGCGACCGCGGCGGTGAAGCTCCGCTCCACGCACGGAAGTTCCTCGACGCAGGCCTCGATCTCGTGGCTGTAGTGGTTGACGCCGTTGACGATGATGACGTCCTTGGCCCGGCCGGTGATGTACAGCTCGCCGGCCCGCAGGAACGCCAGGTCACCGGTGTCGAACCAGCCGTCCTCGGTGAACGCCTCCGCGTTGGCGGCCGGGTTGTCGTGGTAGCCGCCGGTCACCGAGGTGCCGCGGACCTGGAGCCGGCCGGCGTCCTCCTCGGCGCGGACCGTGCCGGTGTCGTCGACGATGCGCATGGCGAAGCCGGGGTAGGGCCGGCCGCAGCTGACGAACGTGCCCTCGTCGGCGGGGGGTTCGCCGGGCAGGACGGCGTCGGTGACCACGGAGCAGGTCTCGGACATGCCCCAGCCGGGGTGCATCACGTCCTGCGGCAGGCCGAACGGTTTCAGTGTGTGCAGGAACCGGCGGGCGGCGGAGGCGACGACGACCTCGCCGGCGTTCATCACCAGCCGCATCGGGGACAGGTCCCAGGCGCGGCCGGTGAAGCGGTGGGACTGCTCGGCGAGGAGACCGAAGGCGAAGTTGGGCGCCCAGGTGACGGTGACGCGGTGCCGGTCGGCGAGGTCCATCCAGCGCAGCGGGTCCTGGAGGATCCAGGAGGTGGGGGCGTGGATCTGGCGGCAGCCGAGGTAGACGTCCCGCAGGTGGAACATCACCACGCCGGTGACGTGGTCGAGCGGGATCCAGTTCAGGGAGACGTCGTCCGTGCCGAGCGTGTTCATCTGCTCGGTGGCGGCGGAGCGGGTCAGCACATTGCGGTGGGTGAGCCGCACCGCCTTGGGCAGGCCGGTGCTGCCGGAGGTCATGAGCATCAGCAGGAGGTCGTCCGGCTCGGCGGGATGCCAGTCATGGTCCTCGGGCGCCTCGCGCAGCGCGTCGGCCGTGGTGATGCGCGGCCCGGGCCACTCCTGCCGTGAGGCCAGGGCGCGCAGCCCCGCCTGGCGGTCGGCGGAGCACACGATCCACGGCCGGCCGAGCATCCGCCAGATGCCCTCCAGCTTGGTCAGGGCCGCGGACGGCGTGTCGTAGGAGGTGGGGACGGTCAGCGGGACGGCGACGAAGCCGCCGAGGACGCAGCCCCACAGCACGGCGAGGAAGTCCTCGGTGGCGTCGCACTGGAGGATGACCTGGTCGCCCGGGCGCAGTCCCGCCCGGCGCAGGCCGGCCAGGACGCGGGAGGCCTCGGGGATCAGGGACGCGTAGGTGTGCCGGTGTTCGCTGCCGTCGGCGTGGACGTGGACGATGTCGCCCCGGTCCCGTTCGGCGGCGCGCCGCAGGGCCTCGGCCCAGCTCGGCACGGACGGCTCCCGCAGCGCGGGGCCCTCGCTGAGCGCCGGGGCGGCGGACGCGCCGGCGGTGCGGGCGGCGGGGGCGGGGCCGGTGGTGCGGTCGGGCAGGCCGGTGTGACGGCGGTCCAGTTCCTCGGGTGTGTTCTGCACCGACACCTCGGCGGTGGTGACGCCGGCGAGGGTGGTCAGGCGCTCCCGCCAGGTCCCGGCGGCCGTGCGGTCGACGGCGGGCAGGGCGCGCAGCGCCTCGGTGTCGACGGCGCCGTCCTCCGTGCGGGGCAGCGCGTTGACCGCCGTGACGCGAACGGTGCCGTGGCCCGCGCGCTCCAGTGCGTCCTCGAGGCGTTCGGCGGCGTCCGGCCGCCCGGGCACCACGTACAGGCGCGGTGGGGTGCCGTCGGCGCCGGGCAGGGCACGGGCGTCGCGGATGCCGGGCAGGGCGAGGGCCGTGTCCTCCAGTTCCGCCGGGCTGAACGCCGGCGGGGCGGGGGTGCGCCCGGGGGGTGCGGGCAGGTCCGTGAGGCGGACCGCGGAGTCGGCGCTCACCGTGCGCAGGATGCCGTGCAGGGCGTGGGCGAACGCCTCGGCGGTTCCGGCGTCGTAGAGGTCGGTGGCGTACTCGACGTGCAGCGTCAGGCCGCCGGGAGTGCCCTCAGGGGTGCGGTGTTCCTGGACGTCCACGAAGAGGTCGAACTTGGCGGTGCCGGTGGCGGTGGGCCGCAACTCGGCGCGGGTGCTGTCGAGTTCGAGGACGGCGGGTGCGTTGTTCTGCAGGGCCAGCATCACCTGGAACAGGGGGTGCCGGCCGGGGGTGCGGGGCGGGTTCAGTTCGTTCACCAGCCGGTCGAAGGGCAGGTCCTGGTGGTCGAGGGCGGACAGGTCGGCGGTGCGCAGCCGGGCGAGGAGGTCCCGGAAGGCGGGGTCGCCGGAGGTGTCGGCGCGCAGCACCAGGGTGTTGCTGATCAGCCCGATCAGCGGATCCAGCGCGGGTTCGGTGCGGCCCGCGACGGGTGTGCCGAGGACGATGTCCTCGCCGGCGCCGCAGCGGGTGAGCAGGGCGCTGACGGCGGCGTGCAGCACCATGAACAGGCTGGCGCCCTCGTGGTCGGCGAGGCGCAGCAGGGCGCGGTGCAGGGCGGCGTCGACGGATGTCCCGACGTGCGCGCCGGCGCCGCCCGGCGCGGTGGGCCGGGGCCGGTCGCCGGGCAGGGTGCACTCGTCGGGCAGCCCGTCCAGCGCGGTGCGCCAGTGGGCGGTGAGCCGTTCCAGCCGTCCCGGTCCGTCCGGCGCGGAGGCCAGCAGGGCGCGTTGCCACAGCGCGTAGTCGGCGTACTGCGCGGGCAGCGGGGCCCACGCGGGTGCCCGGCCGTCGCGGCGGGCGGCGTAGGCGGTGCTCAGGTCCTCGGCGAAGGGGCGCAGCGACCAGCCGTCGGCGGCGCTGTGGTGCAGGACGAACAGCAGTGTGGTGCCCAGGAGCCAGACGGCGAGGGGACTTTCGGCGGTCAGGTCGAAGGGGTGCCGCAGCGCGGCGGTGACGTGCGCGGCGGTCTCCGCGGCGGGGCAGTAGACGTGCCGCAGCACCGGGCGGAGCTCCCCCGGCGGCAGGATGCGCTGGCAGGGGGAGCCGTCGTGCTCGGCGATCACCGTCCGCAGGATCTCGTGGCGGTCGGCCAGGTCGCCCAGGGCCTCCTGGAGCGCCTCGGTGTCGAGATCGGTGCCGACGGGGACGAGGAGCGGGATGTTGTAGGTGGCCGCGCCTTCGTCGAGCCGGTTCAGGAACCACATGCGTTCCTGGGCGAAGGACAGCGGCACCCGCTGCGGGCGTACGAGGCCGCCGAGAACCGGCCGGGGCGGGGCGCCGTCCGCCCCTGCGACGACGCGCTGGGCGAGGGCGGCCGGGGTCGGCGTCTCGAACAGGGCGGTGATGGGGATCTCGGCGCCGGTCTCGTGTCGTAGACGGGCCAGCAGCCGGGTGGCGAGGAGGGAGTCGCCGCCCAGGTCGAAGAAGTTGACGTCGGTGCCCACGGAGCCCTGGGAAAGTTTCAGCACGGCCTCGAAAAGGGCGCACACCAGGGCCTGTTGCGGTGTTCCGGGGCGGGTGCCGGAAGCGGCGGCGGTGAAGTCGGGGGCGGGCAGGGCCCGGACGTCGAGCTTGCCGTTCGCGGTCAGCGGCAGCGCGTCCACGGGGACGCAGACGGCCGGCACCATGTGCTCGGGCAGGTGGGCGGCGGCGTGGGCGCGCAGTGCGGAGGGGCTCGCGGGTTCGTCGCCCGCGGGGACGGTGTAGGCGACGAGGTGCAGCGCGCCGTTGGCGGAGCGGCGGGGTACGACGGCGGTGCGCGCGACGCCCGGGTGGGCGGCGAGGACGGCCTCGATCTCGCCGGGTTCGACGCGGAAGCCGCGCAGCTGTATCTGGGCGTCGGCGCGTCCGAGGTAGTCCAGCGTGCCGTCGGGGCGGCGCCGGGCCAGGTCGCCGGAACGGTACATGCGGGTGCCGGGCGGGCCGTAGGGGTCGTCGAGGAAGCGTTCGGCGGTCAGCTCGGACCGGTTCAGGTACCCGGCGGCGACGCCGGCGCCGGAGACGTACATCTCGCCGGTCGCGCCGGGCGGCACCGGGTGCCCCCCGGGGTCCAGCAGGTGGACGCGCAGGTCGGCGAGGGGGGTGCCGATGACGCTGCCGCGGCGCGGGTCGTCCAGGTCGGCCCGGGTGAGGCGGTGGTGGGTGACGTGCACGGTCGTCTCGGTGATGCCGTACATGTTCACCAGCGCCGGGCGGTCCAGGCCGTGCCGGTCGGCCCAGGGGCGCAGCCGCGCCGGGCGCAGGGCCTCGCCGCCGAAGACGACGTAACGCAACGCCCCGGTGTCCCCGCCCCGTTCGAGGTCGGCGTCGACGAGCTGCTCGAACGCGGACGGCGTCTGGCTGAGGACGGTCACGCCTTCGTGGTGCAGCAGTTCCAGGAACTCCCGGGGCGAGCGGCTGACGGAGTACGGCACGACGACGACCCGGCCGCCGTGCAGCAGGGCGCCCCAGATCTCCCAGACGGAGAAGTCGAAGGCGTAGGAGTGGAACAGCGTCCACGCGTCGTCGGCGCGGAAGTCGAAGTGTTCGGCCGCGGCGGCGAAGAGCCGGACGACGGCCGCGTGCGGGACGGGCACGCCCTTGGGGCGGCCGGTGGAGCCGGAGGTGTGGATGATGTACGCGATGTCGGAGGGGTTCACCGGCCCGTGCCGGTCGGCGTCGCTCAGGTCGGCGTGGGAGCGGCGGGCGAGGTCGGCCGCGACCGCCGGATCGTCCAGCAGGACGGCGGGGACGGTGTCCCCGGCGAGGCGGGCGTGGGCCTGCTCGGTGACGAGGACGGCGGGGGCCGTGTCCTCGACGACGAGCCGCAGCCGCTCGGCCGGGTGGCCGGGGTCCAGGGGCAGGTAGGCGGCGCCGGTCTTGAGCACGGCCAGCAGGGCGGGCAGCAGCCGCGTTCCGCGCTCCAGGGCCAGGGCCACCACCCGGCCCGGGCCGGCGCCGTACTCGGTCAGCAGCCGGGCCAGGCGGTTGGCCTCGGCGTTGAGTGCGGCGTACGTGAGCCGTTCGCCTCCGCAGGTGACGGCGGTGCGCTCGGGGCCGGCCGCCACCCGCTCCTCGAAGAGCCCGGTGAGGGTCCGCTCGACGGGAAAAGCGCGTACGGGGGTGTCGCGGGGGTGTTCGCCCGGCAGCAGGAGGTCCAGGTCGCGCAGTGGGGTCGCGGGCTCCACCTCGGCCAGCCGGTGCAGCAGCGTGACGAACCGGTCGCGGTGCAGGGCGAGTTCGTCCTCCTCGTACAGCGCGGGGTTGGCGTCGAAGGCCAGCCACAGCCCGCCGGAGCGGGCACCGGGACGCACCGAGATCTGCAGGTCGTCGACGGCTCCGCCGGACAGGTGATGCCAGGTGGTGGGGTGACCGCCGAAGACCGGGGACTCGTCGAACGGGACGATGTTGAGCACCGGCCCGTACAGTCGGCGTCCGGTGCCCAGCAGCCCCAGGTCGCGGCGGAGGAACTCGCCCCGGTAGCGCTGGTGGCGGCGCAAGGCCTTCAGTTCGTCCGCCACGGCCCGGGCCAGCTCCGCCACGGGCGTGCCGGGTGCGGCGGCGACGCGCAGCGGGAGGACGTCGGAGGCGGTGCCCGGGGTGCGCAGGGCGGCGCTGCCGAGCCGGCTCATCGTGGCCAGGCCCAGCACCAGGTCGGCGGCGCCGGTCATCCCGTGCAGGTAGGCGGCGGTGGCGGCGGTCAGCAGGTCGGTGCGCCGGACGCCGAGGCGGGCCGCGGCGGCGTCGAGGGCCTCGGTCTCGGCGGGCGTCAGTTCGGCGGTGCGGCGCAGGAAGGGCGCGGTGGGGGCGGCCGTACGGGAGGTGAGCCGGGCGGGTTCCGGCAGGCCGGCCAGGCGCCGCGCCCAGTGGTCGCGGTCACGGGCGTACGCGTCGGAGGCGCGGTAGGCCGCCTCCTCCTCCTGGAGCCGGCTCACCGGCACGAAGCCGCGGGGGTCCGGCTCTCGCCCTTCGGCCAGGGCGTTGTACGTCTCGGCCAGGCGCCGCCCGAGGAGCTTGTAGCTGTAACCGTCGAGCAGGAGGTGATGGGCCCTCAGCAGCCAGAGGTGGCGGTCGGGGGCCAGGGTCAGCAGGGTGTGTGCGAACAGCGGGCCCTTCTCGAGGTCCACGGGGACCGCGAGATCGGCGCGGACATGGGACCACGCGGCGGCCCCGGGATCCTCCGCGCCGCTGACGTCGACCCGGTGCAGGGTCCAGTCGTCCGCGTCCGGGGCGAGCCGGCAATAGGGGCCGTCGTCGCCGTCGGTGAAGCGCAGGGCGAAGGTGTCGGCCTCGCCGACGGTGTGCCGAAGCGCGGTCTCGAACAGGGCGATGTCGAGGGGGCCGTGGATCTCCACCGCCTCCGCGGTGTTGTACGCGGCGCTGTCCGATGCGAGCCGCCCGGCGTACCAGAGGCCCTCCTGCGCTCCGGACAGCGGTCGACGTTCGTCCTCCTGGAGTGACATAGCACAACCCTCACGTGGCAAGCCGTAATGTCCCGGACGGAAGGGGCCCGGCCGGATCGGACGGGTGCGGCCCCCGCTCCGTGCCGCCCTCGCGTGGGTGAACGCGCAGGGCCGGCCCACGGAGCGGAAAAGGAGTGCCGCACGCCGAGGGCAGGGAATCGGTTACCCGCCCCGGTCTCACGGCACAGCACGGTGGGGCAACGGAACCGGCCGGGTCAAGGCAAACCGGCTTCCGGGGAGGCGGATTCAGGGATTTCCCTGAAAATCGCGGAGCCGGGGAGTGCGCGCCCCGGCTCAAATTCTAGGGAAAACAAGTGACTTTGTGTCTCACCGGGTTCTCCGCTGGAATCCGCCGCGTTCCGCAGTGCACTCTCGAAAGGCCCGGCACACCCCCCTGAAGCCGCGGCGGCACACCGGTCCCGGGCCCTCGGACCCCCGGGGACGAACGACGGAAAGAAGGCTGACGGCATGCACCGTGCGTTGTGTCCGGTCGAGACGCTCTATGTGGGCCAGAGGAGCAGAGCCGTGCTGTCCTGCGCCCTGCGCGGTCCCGTGGACGTGGCGGCGCTGTCGGCCGCGTTCGACGCCACCACGGAGGCGAACCCGCCGCTGCGCTCCCGCATCGAACAGGACGGCGCAGGCCACGTACTGCGCCTTCTCGGTGAGGACGGGCGGCCCCGGCTGGTCACACGGACCGGCGACGAGACGGAGGCCTACACCGCGGAACTGAACCGGCCCCTCCCGGTCGGGGGACCGCTGAGCCGTGCCGTCCTGGTCAGCGCACCGGGCGGCGAGAGCCACCTGTTCGTGCTGGTGGTGGACCACACGGTCGTCGACGGCCACAGCGGCATCGCGCTGCACAACGCCCTGTGGGACCACTACCGTGCGCTGGTCGACGGGGAGCCCGGCGCCGAGGGCGCCGACCCCGGCCTGCCGCGCTGGCCCGAGCCCGTCAGCCGGCTGCTGCCGCCGGCCGACGACGCCGACACGGCGGAGTACCTCGACGGCCGCATCGAGGAGATACGGCGGCGCCCGGTCGCGCTGGTGCCGTATGACGTGTCACGCCCGTCCGCGGGCGGCCGGGAGACCGGCCCGGACGGGCACATCGAGGTCCGCAGGCTGACCCTGGACGCAGACCTCACCTCGCGGCTGCGCCGGACGGCGCGCGGCGCGGGCGTCTCCGTGCACGCGCTGATCGCCGCGACGCTGCTGGCGACGGCCCGGCGGCGCCTGGACGGCAACGGGCCCCGCACCCTCGGCTGTCTCTCCCCGGTCGACCTGCGCTCGCGGCTGTCCCCGCCGCTGCCCGCCTCCGCGCCGGTCCCCGCGGTCACCACCCACCTGCAGACCCTGGACGTGTCCGAGTCCTCCGAGCCGCTCCAGCTGGCCCGGACCGTGCACGGGCGTCTGAGCGACTTCCTCTCCCGCAAAGACCACTTCCACGAGATGCGCATCACGCCGGAGATCCCCCGCAACCCCGCTCTGCAGCTGGCCACGGTCATCGCCACCAACATGGGCGTCGTCCCCGGTCCCCGCCTGCCGAGCGGACTGCGAGCGGTCGACGTGCGTCTGGTGCCGGCCCGCGAGCACTACTTCCCGCAGGCGGGACGCAGCCCCCTCATGGCGTGCGTCGTCTCCTTCGAAGGCCGGCTCTCCATCGAGTTCCCGCACTCCACCGCCTGTTACAGCCCGTCCTTCATGAGGGCGTTCCGCGACGACGTGCGCGCCGGGCTGTTCCGCTTCGCGACCACGGCGAACGCCGGGCCCGCCCGGGTGGCCACGGGCTGAGCCCCTCCCCGCTCCCCCATCCGCCCGGCTGTCGCAAGGAGGCCCTGCCCGACATGACCCCCGTCAGCGAACTCCCCTCCCCCCTGACGCTGCTCCCCCGAGCTCAGGCGGGCGACGAGCACGCGATGAACCACCTGCTGACCGGCATCACGCCCTACGTCGCGCGCATCTGCCGGTCCATCACGCACGACGACGGTGCCGACGCCACGCAGGAGGCGCTGCTCGCCATCTACCGCGGTCTGGGCTCCCTGCGCGAACCGGCGGCGTTCTACGGCTGGGTGCGCTCGGTGACGGTCCGCGAGGCCGTCCGCACCGCCAAGCGCTACGGCGAGGAACGCTGCTGTTCCCAGGTGGAGTCACAGCACGAGACGAACCCGCTGGACGCGGTGCACATCAGCGACGTGCTGGAACGTCTGTCCCAGGCGCACCGGCAGGTCCTCACCCTGCGTGCCTACGGGCTCAACGAGGAGGAGATGGCCGAGGTGCTCGCCCTGCCCGTGGGCACGGTCCGCTCCCGTCTCTTCCGTGCCCGCCGCCGGTTCCAGGAGGCGTGGCAGCCCTCGGCGGCGTGAGCCCGGTGTCGGCGCCCCGCGGCCGGGCCCGTACGAGGGCGGCCTTGGGGGTGAATCCTTTGGTGCCGGGGGTGCGTTGGACGATTCCCATGTCGGTGCCGAGGGTGGTCGCGTGTTCGACGAGGTGTTGGTGGTAGCCGCCGTCGACCCAGGTTTCGCGGACGGTGGGATGCTCCGCGGCGATGTGTTCGACGAGGGCCCGGCCGGCGTCGGAGTCCTGCTTGCTCGCCGCGGTGACCAGCACCGCCGGCAACAGCCCGAGGGTGTCGGTGACGATGCTCCGCTTCCTGCCCACGATCTTCTTCCCGGCATCGATGCCCTGCCCGGCGGCCGGGACGCTGGTGGGGGTCTTCACGCTCTGCGCGTCGATGACACACGCCGAGGGTCGGGCACTGCGGCTCTCCTTCTGCCGCGCCAACTCCCGCAGCAGGCCGTTGAGCTGGGCGAACACACCGTCCTTCTGCCACTTGGCGAAGGAGTCCGTAGACGGTTTCCCAGGGCGGGAAGTCGTGCGGCGGACAGCGCCACTGCACCCCGGTGCGGTCCACGTACAGGATCGCGTTCATGATCTCGCGCAGCTCGTGCTCGGGCGGCCGCCCGAACGCCAGGGCCCGGCGGCGGCGCTCGGACCGCCAGGCCGCCAGGACCGGCTCGACCGGCTCCCATCGGGCATCGGACAGGTCACTCGGATACGCACGACGTTCGCTCATGACCTGGACGTACCGCCGGCGCACGAGTGCGCCCAGGCGCGCGTTCTGCTCGGTGGAAGCACGCGACGCGATCAGGCGTCCTGGAATGAAACAGACACAAGACGCCTCCAGCCCCAGCCATCGCCTCATCCAGCCCTTGAGCCCCACCCAGATCGGCAGCCTCACCATCCCACCGTAGAAAACCTGCGACAGTAATGCATCACAGGTGAAAACGACCTCTCACTCGAAGGGGGAACCGCAGGGCGGTACCACCAGGTGGCTATGCGTCCCATGCGGTGGCTGATCACTGCTGGGTCAGCGAGTCCAGGAGTTCCCGGTCGTGCCTCCACGAGCCCAGGCCACTGGCGGAGTTGATGTGTCCGTACGCGCCCGCCAGGTGCCATCGCGCCTCCCAGCGCGCCGCGAAGCCGGCGGCCGCCTCGGGGGCGCAGTACGGGTCGTTGGTGCTGCCCACCACCAGAGCCGGGCACAGCAACGGTTGGGCCGACACCTCGAAGATCAGCCGGTGGCCGTCCTCATATACGGACCCTCACTCCGACGCCAGGCCGAACACCCGGATCAGGTGGGAACCCGTGCACCACTTCCCAGGACGCAATCGAAATGCACCCTAATGGCCCCATTGCCGTCCTTCTGCTGAGCATGTCGCCGCGGCTGCCATTAGCGTTTCCGCCAGACGGAGGGCCCGTCATGAACGAGTTCGGACGAGATGCGTCACCACCAGGGTGAGCGTGGCGAGGATTCCCGATGATTCCGCGGGTCTTCTCGTACGTTCTCGCCCATGGCCCCGGGAACCGCCCGGGTGCCCTCCCTCCGTCAACCGACCCGACACGCCACCGTCCGGCCGCGTCGACTTCGGACGAAGCCCGGTGGCACTGGCCCTGTTCATTCCCACACACGGAGGCGACCATGGGCTTCGCCGGCCGACCCTTCATTTTCTTCGCCGTTGCGGTTCTCGGCTGTTCTGCCGGGTTCACCCTCATCGGGCCCGCGTCGGCCGACGTGGTCCCCCCGGAGACAGCCCCGGCTGCGGCACCCCGCCCTGACGACGGCTCCACGGTGAAGAGCCGCGCCATCCACGTAGAAGCTCGGCTGCACGTCGGCGAAGAGCTCGATCTGGGGGCGGCGGGCCGCAGTGCCGGCGACCAGTTCGTCTTCAGCGGGAACCTGACGTCGACCGAGGGACGCGAGGAACGCGTCGTCGGGCGCATCGGCGGGTTCTGCGTCGTCACCGATCTCGAACGCAACGCGGGACAGTGCGCGTCGACCGCGGTGCTGCCGGAAGGTCAGATCACCGTTCAGGGCGAGCAAGCCGGAATCCCGGTACCGGTTCCGGTCGTCAACGCGATCACCGGAGGCACCGGGGAGTTCCGTCGGGCTCATGGTCAGGTGACGCAGCGGGTGTTGACGCCGGCGACCTGGCAACTCACGTTCGAAATCTCCGACGTGCGGCCTCACCGGACCGAGGACGGTCGCGGCCCGGCCGAGGCGCCGACGCCCGTGCGTCCGTCCTCCCCCGGCAAGTAGCCGCGTCGAGTGGTACCGACGCCGCCCGGGACGCGGTGACGGGAACAACCGCTCCGACCCGCACCAAGGCATCGGACAGTCCCCTCACAGGCCCCTCCTGGTCGTCTTTCCCTGGGCCACCAGGCGGAGGGGCGTCATTCGGACCGGTGCCGGCACAGCCCCGGTCGACCGTGAGGCGCGCCGGTTCGAAGACGGTGCGCAGCACTTCGGGCACACGCACCCATCACCACACGTGGAGACGTCGTGATCAAGAACTTCCGTACGCTCACAGGCTGGGGTGTCGTCGTGGCGGCCACCGCCGCGGCCGTCACGGCCACGATCGGCGCAACCGCCGGTGGCCCTGCGAACCCCTCGCCGACCGATCCGCAGGCCCGCCCGACGGCCGGTCAGGGGAAGGAAACGCAGACCGAGTCCCGGCCGGCGGAGCGCCGGCGGATCGCCTCATCGGTCCTGGACGAGGACTTCAAGTTCACACTCACCGCTCTGAGGTCGCGGACCGACCCGCTCGCGGCATCCGTGCGCCTCCAGGTCTTCACCTTCGAGAACGGCGCGTGGAGGGAATCGGACCGTGCTCTGGTCGGCAAGGCGGACTCCTGGTTCTGGTTCCCGCTGACCGGCCGCCAGGCGGTGTGCGAGTTCTCCACCTCCGGTGCGGAACCCGCACCGGTTGCCGTCAGCATGCTGATCACGCCATCGATCGGCTGCTCACCGACCGAGAACTTCCACATCGACGACGGCCGGATCATCCCTGTCTGACAACGGCCTCGGCAGTCGACTGCTTACCCGCGCGAAGGCACTGGAACAGCTCGCCTCCGTGCCGACCCGCGCCACGGAGATCGAGCCGGCCCGTTGATTCCCTGCGGGCGGTCCGGAAATCGGTGGTGGTGGACAGTATCCGCGTTCCCCGCACGGAGCTCGGACGCCCCCGCGGAGACGTTCTCGTGCACGGCCGCTGCCAAGGGTCAGGTGCGGAGCCGCGAGGGCGACTTGGGTCAAGCTGTCCATCATCCGATGGTTCAGAGCGCGAACTCCCTGACTTGAGCTCACCCCCACCTCGTTCCACCTCGCACATACGCACCAAGGGTGAATTCGTAGGAGGTGCGGACCGTTCGGCGCTGAACGCTGTCAGTCTTCCGTTGATGACCGTAAGACGGTGGCGGTGCCGCTGGACGATGCCTCCTCCACTGCGGGACGGCGTCCGTCTCGACCGCCGAGAGGGGCGGGTGTGACAGTAAAGCAGTCCATGACTGAACGGCCCGCTTCCCGTCCTGCCACTGTCAAGGACACGGCGCCGCCGAGGCCGCGTGAGGTGCCGTGCCACGTCGCGTGTGTGATGGATGGAAACGGCCGGTGGGCAGCGCAACGGTCGCTCCCGCGAACCTCAGGTCACCGCGCTGCGGAGACAACGGTGATCGACGTCATCGAGGCGGCGCGGGCGGCGGGAGTGGGCTGGTTGAGCCTGTTCGCGTTCTCCACCGAGAACTGGTGCCGCCCGGACACCGAGATCGAATTCCTCATGCACCTGGTGCGCCGAGTAGTCCGTAAGCACGCCCCGTTGCTGCACGCGAGGGGCATCCGCTGCCGCTTCCTCGGCATGACCGATCCCCGTATCCCTCCCGGGCTGGCCCGAGACACCGCCGACTTGATGACGCTGACCGGCCAGAACCGGCAGATGACGCTGACCGTCGCCTTCGATCACGGCGGCCGCAGGGACATCGTGGAGGCCGCACGGTCGCTGATCCGCAGCGGCGTGCCGTCCGGGGCCGTGACCGAGGAGAGCTTCGCCGCTCATCTGCCCTTTCCCGACACTCCTGATGTCGACCTGGTCATCCGTACCTCCGGCGAACAGCGCATCTCCAACTTCATGCTCTGGCAGGTCGCCTATGCCGAATGGGTCTTTCCGCCGGCGCTGTGGCCCGACTTCCGCGCGTCCGACTTCCTCGAGTGCCTGCACGCTTACCGGCAGCGCGAGCGTCGCTTCGGCGGCGTACTGCCGAACCAGAACGGAGAAACCCGATCGTGACGAGTGCGGACCGTCCTCAGTCCCCCACCGCTGGTGCCGGTACAGGAGGCCGCGGAACTGGGGATCGCGACGTCGGAGGAGAGCCCCTGTTCGGTCCTGGCTCACAGTTCCACACGCTCTTCAACGACCCGCGTTGGGCGTTGGCCATGATTCGGGCAACCGTGCTCGAAGCCGCGCATCCACAGATCGGCGCCGCCCTGATCGAGAACTCCACCTTCGTCGTCCATCCCTGGCGGAGACTGAGCAACACCTTCACGAGCCTGCGGCGGATGTTCGGTGCCGACGACCACGTACGGCAGAGGGAGGCGACCCGGCTCAACCGCATGCACGCACGGCTGCACGGCACCGACGCACGAGATCGGCCCTACGACGCGATGGACCCGGGTGTGCGTGCCTGGGTGGTGGCGACCATGTTCGAAAGCGCTGTCACCATGTGCCGGCTCGGCGGACAGCCCCTTGAGCAGAAGACCATGGAGCAGTTGTACGCCGAGTTCCAGGCCTTCCTGGCCGCGATGGGCGACGAAGCCGGCCATCTGCCGCCCACCCTGGAGGAGTTCTGGCCCTACTACGACCGGGTGGTCGCTGAGGAGCTGGAGAACACCGAGGCGATGCGGATCATCCTCTACAAGCTCTTCGACCACCTCCCCGCACCACCCGTACTGAACGGCTTTCCTGCCCTGTGGGCGACCGGCCGGGCCGTCGCCGGCCCGGTCATCGGAGCGATCACCGTGGCGTCCCTGCCGGAGCCGTTCCGGCGGCGAGCCGGTCTGCCCGAGATCGCGGGGGTGCAGACCCTGATGCAGGGTGCGTACCTGGCGGCCGGTCTGGCCCGGTTCCTGCCCGGAGGGTGGATCCAGGCCGAAAGCATCGCCGAACTGCTGTCGCTCTCCCCCGACAGCGACGATCCCCGCGCGAGGACGGTCGCCGCCCTGCGTGATCAGATGAAGCGGGCCGGCGCCCTTATTCGCCTCATCACCCCGCTGACCCCGGAACCGGAACCCGCCGCGACCACCACGACGCAGCGTGGTGCGGAGGAGTTCTTCACGGACGTCCTCGACCAGACCGGGGACGGATACCTGGACTGGCCCGACCTCGCCGCCATGGCCCGCGAGCTTTCCAGCCGGCTCGACCTGGACGAGCCCGAGGAGACCCGGCTCTACAACGCCTACGCGGACTGGTGGCGGGAACTGCAGGCGGCCCTCGACGCCGACGGCGACGGCCGCATCAGCGCTCACGAGTACGCCTCCGCCGTCCCGTCGCTCGCCGGTCCCGCACTGATCAGGGTCGCCGAAGTCCTCTTCGACGTGACCGACAAGAACGGTGACCAGAGCATCGACGCGGACGAGTACCGGTCCCTGTTCCGGACCGCGTTCCACCGCGACACTACTGGGACCGGTGAGACATACAGCCGCAGCGCGTTCATCAACGACTTCCTGTCCTTCATGTCCGCACGCCGGCGCAGCACCCCCTACGATCCTCTCCTCGCCGAAGCATGACCGCCCGGACAGGCAACCAGCCGGAGACGGCGCCTCCTGGCACGAGCACGGCCGCCGGCACAGCGGTCGTGCCCTACGACCGGCCCGCCTGTGAAGGCGGCTGCGCAAGGTGCAGCTTTTCGCGGTCAGGTGGGCTTCTGAAGCCCTGCGACGGCGTACCAGGAGGAGGGAACAGGAACCCTTCGAAGGTGTCCCGCGCGAGCATTACGCCCAGGAGCACGCGGGGGACGAACAGCGTCAAGACCGCCGTGGCATCTTCTGGTGGCGCTGCCAGGACGGGTCAAAGAGACAGGCGCTGGGTGACCCCAGGCCCCGGTGCGGCCGCAGCCGTACCGGGGGCCACCGTCTCGAACACGGCTGCCCTCGGCTTCACCGCCTGTTCGGAAGAGCGCCCTCGCCATGACGAGAACGTCCGGTTCGCAACCGCACCTCTCCGTTCCTCAAGGAGAGACGCCCGTCCCATTGGGGCAGCACTATGACGTTGACGGCCGTCGGCTGCTCCTGCACCGGTCGGGCGCGGGAGGTCCGGTGGTGGTCTTCCTGCCCGCGGTAAACGCCCTGGACCTGGACTACCTCAACGTCCAGGACAGGGCGGCCGAGTTCACGACGTCGGTGACCTATGACCGGGTGGGCACAGGCTGGAGCGACCCTGCCGAGTCGCCGCGGCCCCTCGCCGTGGGGGCGCTGTGGGGCGTATCGGATGAGCCGTGGGCGAGAGCGAGCCGCTGCTTCCGGCTCGCCGCGCCGTACGGCATCACAGGGCCGTCAGGCTCGGTTGCCGTCCCCAGCCGGCCCCGCCCGACAGGCCCTCGCTGACGAGGAGGACGACCTCGTGCTCGCAGGGGGTGAAAACCTTGAGGCGCTCGCGCTCGGGGGACGCGGGGGCAGCAAAGAGGCGTACGCGTTCGGTGAAGCGGCCGATCAGGGTGCGTGCGTGCACGCGGAACCCGCCCGGCGGGAAGGATACCGCCGCGAACTCGCCCCCGGCCTCTCCCCCTTCCCGCCGCCCGGTCAGGCCCGGCCGCCCGACACGATCCGCCCCTCCCCCGGCGTGATCCCCCTGTCGAACCGACCTGGCCGCAAGGAGACTTCCCGTGTCCTTCGAAACGCTGGACATACTGAACGAGTTGCGTGAGAGGGCTCTCGCAGTGGACATCCCCCGGTGGTGGCCGGGCGGGAAGCGGCACGAACGGCGGCCCGAGGCGAACTGCCCGCACCCGATACGGACGTACGTCCCGAGGACTGGGTGTGCCTCGCCCAGTGGGAACACGGGCTCGACGGCCTGGAGACGGCCCTCTGCTCCTGGTCGACATCCCGGCAGGACCTGGCCGCACAGCGCTTCGACCGGGTCTACGCCAGCATGACCTGGAACCCGTGACATCCGCAGGGTGCCGACCCGAGGCGGCACCCTCGTCAAGGCGGGACTCGTCGGCCGGGCGGCGTGGAGAGCCCCGGCGGCGCTCGGTGCAGGAGCAGCCGCCGGGGGGACCGCCCATGTTCAGCGATCGGTGGACCGCGAAGCTTGAGCCGCCGCGACACGGTCTGCGATGTGGTCGATGACCACGTTGACCGCGCGGCGGTACGGGGTGGCGTCCTGGCTCACCTGTGACAGGAGCATGCCGCCTTGTATCGCGGCCAGCAGCGTGACCGCAAGCGCCGAAACGTCCTCGTCGGCTCCGAGGTCGCCGCGCTCGCGCATGCGAGCAAGCCCGGATTCGATTGCCGCCTGCCACGCGGCGAATCCCGTCGCCAGGCCGAGGCGAGCCGAGGGGTCGATGTCCGACAGCTCGCTCGCGAGCGAGCCGATCTCGCACCCTCCGGCGCAGTGCACCGCGTCCAGGCGGACGGCGGCGCGTTCGCACCATTCACGCAACGCGTCGATACTGTCGAGGTGGTCGAGCAAGGGCCGCTGCTGTTCGAGCTTCACGGTGCTCTGGTACTCGATCACCGCCGCCGTGAGGCCCTTCTTGTCCCCGAAGTAGTGATAGATCTGCGAGGCACTCACCCGAGCTCGGCGTTGCACGTCGGGGATGCTCGTGCCGGCGACGCCCTGCTTGAACATCAGCTCGGCAGCGGCGTGCAGGATGCGGTCCCGCGTGCGACGACCACCCTCGGTACTCGCCGCCTTGACCCGGGTCTCGACACTGCGCGTCTGCATGAGAGCCAGCCTACCAAAGATTGGAATCGACTTTCCAATCTCGCGACACCTACGGTTGGAGTGTTCATTACGGCCGTCTTCACCGGTCCGGCTCCCGAACGACACGCCGAAACCGCCGCTGTCGGGGATTGCCGGACACGCCCCACTGACCAGAAACTCATGGGGTTCTCGTCCAGGACGTAGCGGACGTGCGGGCCGCCGAAGCAGCCGCGGACGATGTGCGGCTGACGCTGACGCCCGCGGAAGAAGCGGCGGGTCTCCGCGGCGAGTTCGGCCTGGTCACGAGCCGGGTGCTGCTTGGGACCGGACCCGATCAGTTGGCCGACGTGTTCCGTGTCATCTCGGCTGCCTCGGTGATGGCGCGTTGCCTGAGATCGCCGAACAGCTGCATCGTGACGGCGGCCAGGACGTCGTCCCCGCCAACAGTCCGCCCGTCCCCGCGGCGGGTGGACAGGGCGAGGAGGGGGTCCTTGAGCAGCGGGGCCGGGGCCGGCTCGCCCGGCACCACCAGACTGACCGTCCCGAACCGCTTGACCCCGCCCTCGCGGACGACCATGGCCGCGTCCCGGGCGAGGTCCGTCAGGAACACGCTCGCGATTCCGTCCAGGTCGCGGACCATCGCCGGGACCGCCCTCACCCCCCGGCTCCCCAGCAGCCTTCTCACCCCGGCCTCGAACCGGTGGGCGCCGGCCACACCACTCGGGGTACGCGCCCCGCGGCGCTCACGAAGAGACACGAGCACACCATCGGCGTTGCGCACCTCGCCCATCAGGCCGTGGAAGGTCGGGCTGTGCAGGTACCACGCCGATCCCACCTCCACCTCGACGTTCCGGTCGATCGCCGAGATGAGGTCCTTGGGAATCAGCCTCTTCCTGGCCTCCTCGGCCGCCGCGCTTCTCGCGCCGTCGATGATCTCCGTCAGTACGGTCCGCGTCACCGACGCGGCGGCCCACGCGGCCGGCCGGGAGACGTGCAACGAGGTCACGTCCCTGAAAACCGCT
Organism: Streptomyces sp. NPDC059454; assembly: GCF_042749965.1. Classification (NCBI taxonomy): domain Bacteria; kingdom Bacillati; phylum Actinomycetota; class Actinomycetes; order Kitasatosporales; family Streptomycetaceae; genus Streptomyces; species Streptomyces sp. NPDC059454. Next base: position 25,483 of record NZ_JBHYVC010000046.1, read on the forward strand.
TTGACGAGCTGAGGCTTGAACGGCAGGTCGGTCACGACGGAAGGGGTCTGCGGACCGCTGCGCTCGGTGCGTAGGGGTTGTGTGGTCATCGAAGAATGTGCTTTCTGCTGTCGGAGGTATCAGTGGCCCCTGCCGCACCGGGCGGCGGGACCACAGAGCTCTGCGGAGGGCGCCGAGCCGGCACAGGGCCTGCCCCGGGCGGGGCCGCCGGCACACCTAGGTGCAGGCGGCCCCGCCCGGATTCTCGGCGTTCCGGCGGCCGGGCCTGCGGCAGGGGGTGCCACCCGGGCGACGCGCTGTGGTGCGGCGCCGTACCGGTCAGGCGACCTGGTACCTGCCGACTTCCAGGAAGTGGCGCAGTGCCTCGGGTGTGTTGTCGTCGAGGGCGGCGTTGGCTGCCGCGCGCAGGGCCGGGCTGATGGACGGGTCGGCGAGGATGCGGGCGATGGCGACGCGGTCGTCCTCGGCCTGGGCGATGCGGTAACCGGTCTCCAGCCAGGCGCGCATCGCGTCGGAGTCGTTGGCGTCCAGGAGGGCGTTGACCTCGGCGATGACGCGCCGACCGCTGTCCGGGTCGGCGAGCAGGCGCGTGAGGGCGACGCGGTCGTCCTCGGCCTGGGCGATGCGGTAACCGGTCTCCAGCCAGGCGCGCATCGCGTCGGAGTCGTTGGCGTCCAGGAGGGCGTTGGCTTCTCGTGTCACACGCCGGCCGCTGTCCGGGTCGGCGAGGATCCGGACTATGGCCACCCTCAGGTCGTCGGCGTCCGGCTCGTCCGCGGACGAGGACACCGCGGGCACCGTCACCGCGGTCGGTGCCGCCGTGGTGGCGAAGGACGGGGTGGCGAGCAGGAGGGCCGGGGCGAGGATGCCCGCGGCGATTCCGGGCGCTACGCGATGCAGTCGCAAGGGGAATGCTCCTCTTCGTTTGCTACGGAGGTGAGTTGAGGACACCTCAGGGTGTTCACTTCGGTCATGCTGCCACCTGGGTCTGACAATGACAGTTGCCCCGCTGCGGTCACAGGGCACCGTCGCCGCGGACGTGGCCGGTGTTCCATGGCGGCGCGCCTTCGAGAAGGGCGGCATCGAGCGCGGCTCGTGGCTGTCGGGACGTGGTCGGGGCGAGACGATTCCCGGGGGCGGTCGTGGTGTGGTCCGAGCGTGTGGTGGTGCGCGACGGGGTTCGGCTTGTCTGCCGGGACCCGGGCGGACCGGGGAAGCCGGTCGTGCTGCCGCACGGCTTGGCCGGTCATGCGGGTGAGTGGGAGGTGGTGTCCTCGCGGCTGATTGCCCGGTACCAGGTCGTCGCGGTCGATCAGTGCGGGCACGGCGCAAGCGAGCGCCATCCGCAGGATGTCTCCCGGGCCGTCCATGCCGCCGAGGTCGTCGCTGCAGTCGAGCAACTCGGCTCGCGCCGGCCGGTACTGGTCGGCCGGTCGCTGGGCGGGCACAGCCCTGCTCACCGTCGCCACCCGTCCCGCGCTCGTCCGTGGGCTGGTGCTGGTCAAGGAGGCCGAAGGGCGCTGTCACGTTGACTGTCGGCATGGAATGATCTTCGGGCCGATCATGCTGGAGGGGCCGTACGTGGGGAGCGCGCCGCCGTCGTACGAAGGTCACCGCTACCCGGTCGAGGTCATCTCCCACTGCGTGGGGCTGTATCACCGCTTCCCGCTCAGCTTCCGCGAGGTCGAGGAGCGATGTGCGGCCCGCGTGTGCCGTGTTCGAGGAACACCGGCGCGTAGGCCCGGCGCAGGCCGGCCGGTCGATGTGGACGAAGTCGCAGGCGACGATGGCCTCGTCCTGCCCGGTCGGGAACGCGTGCCACGCCGCTCCGCCGCGGCGTGGGGCTGGATCGATGCCCGCTGCGGTGAGGATCTCCCGGACCGTCGTCGAGCCGACCGGGTGTCCGAGCCGGACCGGTTCCCCCTGGGTCCGTCGACAGCCCCAGCGGGGATTCCGCTTGGCGAGCCGCAGGACCAGAGCCTTCACCGCACTCGCGGTCGCCGGTCTCCCGGGCCTGCTCCGGCGCTCGCTGTAGTCCCGCTTCCGGATGATGAGCCTGCGGTGCCACGCCGGCAGCGTCGCGAACGTCACCGGTAACGGTGTGCCCGACTGCGACTCCGGTCGCACAGACGGCGTGCCCGGATACGCCTGCGGTCGTACAGAGCACATGCCCCGGACTGCTACTCAGGTCGCCCCCGACGGCTACCGGGGACCGATGTGGTGGCGCGTGCCCTGCGCCGAGGATGGCCGGGTGACCGAGATCATCCCACAGCTGTACATGTCCCCCCTGGAATTCACAGCCTTGCTGGGTGCCGTAGCGATGGTGGTGGCGCGCTGGCTTCCTCCCGCTGCCCGCCCGGGCCTGACGACCGCGGTGGGGGCCGTTTTCACGCTGTCCGCGATCGCGCTGAGCGTGGCGGGGATCCGCTGGCAGATGCTGCCGGTACTGACAGGCGCTGTCCTCGCGTTGCCGTTCGCCGTCTCTCCGCTGCTGCGACGCCGCAGCGGCCGGTCGGCGTGGCGGGCCCGATGGTGGCTGGCGTTGCCGGGATCGGCTGCCTGCGTCGGCCTGATCGCCACGGGCCCGGTGGCCGCCTGGGCCTTCCCCGTACCCGCCTTCCCCGAGCCGTCAGGCGACTTCGCGGTCGGCACCCGCGTGGTGCAGTGGACCGACCCACGCCGCCCCGAGAGCTTCACCGCCGATCCGCACGACCGGCGCACGGTCGTGGTCCAGCTCTGGTACCCCGCGCAGCGCAGCCCCTCAGGCACGCGGCGGGCTCCGTACCTCGGACGCACGGAGCACGAGGCGCGCACCGTGTCCGACGCCCTCGCCCGTTATGCAGGCCTGCCCGGCTTCCTGGTCGACGGCGTTCCGCGCGCCCGTACCCACTCGGTCTTCAACGCCCCGGTGGCCGGTGGGGGCGGACGGTTCCCGATCGTGCTGTTCTCTCCCGGGGCGGGCGGAGTGCGCACCCAGAACACCGCCTGGGCGGAGGAACTGGCAAGCCACGGCTATGTGATTGCCGCCCTCGACCACCCGTACGACTCCGCCGCCGTCGTCCTCGCCGACGGCCGAACGATCAACACCGAGCTCACCTCCACCGACGACCGGGACAAGGGCGACGAACTGGCGGCCGGCTGGACAGCTGTCCGGGCCGCCGACCTCGGCTTCGTCCTCACCCGGCTGGAGCAACTGGGCCGAGGCGAGATCACCGACCCCCTGACCGGACACCTGGACACCGACCGCGTCGCGGTCACCGGGCACTCCATGGGCGGCGCCGCCGCGCTGCAGGCCGCCCGGCAGGACCGCCGGTTCGGCGCCGTCATCGATCTGGACGGCTACCCCCACGGCCCCGTCTCCCCCTCCCTCCAGCAGCCGACGCTCGCGCTCACCCAGGCCATCACCCCGGAAACCGACCAGCGTTACCTACCCCGCCTCACCAAGGCCCTCAAGCTCAACACCGCGACGAGCTACCGGCTCACCATCCCCGACGCCGCACACCTCACCTTCATGGACGGTCCCCTGTACCTGCCGCCTGTACCCTCCATGGTCGGTTCTCTGGGCCGCGCCGAGAGCCCACGCGCCGTCGCCGTGCCCACGCTCGCCTTCCTGGACGCCACCCTGCGGCACAAACCCGGCGACCTGGCCGGCGTCCTGTCGGCCCACGGTGACCTCAGCGTTCACCGCCCGGGCGACGGCCGCTGATCATCTGCGCCGCGGCAGCCGACGTCTGCTGTCGTGGCGAGCTCACCCGTCTGTCGTACCGGGACCACGCGGGGAAGGACACGGTCCGGAACGTCGCCCCCTATCGCCTGGTGCACACAGGCCGCCGCTGGTACTTCGTCGCCCAGGACATCGCCCGGGAACAGTGGCGTACCTTCCGGGCCGACCGGGTGGTACAGGTACAACCGACCGGACGTACCGTCGAACTCGTCGACCCGCCCGACCCGGCGCTCCTCGTCTCCCGATCCATCGCAGGTGTCGTGTACCCGCTCTATGTCACAGTCCGGCTGGCGCACTCCATGGACCAGGCGCTACGGCTGGTCCCACCCACGATCGGCACCCATCGCCCGGACGGTCCCGATACCACCATCGTCGAAATCGGCGGTAACGAAGCCGACCAGCTCGTCACATACCTCCTCGGCCTGGGCACCGGGCTGCGCGTCCTGTCACCGGACGCCGTACGGGAGGCGCTGCTGCGCCGCACCCGAAACCTGTTCGAGGACAACAGCGACAGTCAGGCCCGGTGGTAGCGGGCGTTGCACCGGGTACGAGGTCTCAGCCGCACCCACCGCCTCCGGCCGGCCCGCCCCGGCCCGAGTCCGCCGCGGTCTTGTCCCGGCGGCTCCGCACGAGGACGTCCAAGACGCTGCCGCCGGCGTCGACGGCCCGCCACAGGCACTTCAGCTCCCCGTCGATCTTCACGAACACCTCGTCCAGATGCCATTCATCCCCGAGCCGCGGCCGCCGCCGACGCAGCCCGTTCGCACAGGCCTGCCCGAACTCGGCGCACCAGCGGCGGGCCGTCTCACGGGAGACGATCACACCACGCTGCAGCATCGGCTCCTCCACCTCACGGAACGACACCCGAGGCCGTGAACGCTCCCGTAACTCCCCGGGCAGGAGTTCACGTGTTTCCCCGGGGGTGGGAGTGGGGCGACCGTTTCCGGTCCCCGAGCGGCAGCCATCGCCCTACGCTGGCCCCATGGCGATTCCTCCCGCTTCCCGCTACGACCGCTGTCCCTGCACCGGGCACTACGAGCGCCGGGCGGTCGAGGTACGCATGACCGTAGAAGGCACGCCCGTGCTGCTGGAGGGGGTGGAACAGAGCCGATGCCCGCTATGCGGCTCCCGGGTCTACCGGGCCGTGGTGCTGGAGGCGATCGAAGATGTGATGCGCGCCCGGGGGTTGCCGGAGGCGCACGCGTGACCTCCGGGTTCCCGCCCGCGTCAGGAGACGCGGGCGATCGGCTCGATGTTGTAGTACGGGGGGATGTCGCTGTAGCCCAGGACAGCGAGCCGCGGCAGCCGTTGGCGCAGTACGGTACGCACCGGCACCCGCCGGTCGTCCTGTGTCAGGACGACCGGCAGCCCGGCTGCGGGCGGGCGGTACGCCAGCTCCGCTTCCAGGGCCGCACCCAGGCGATCCGCCGCCTCCTCGGACCGGTCGCTCGTCGGCGCGCGGAATTCTTCAGCGACGGCGTCCTCCAGCTCCTGGGAGAGCAGAAACACGACGATGGTCCCGGAGCCACGAGCGGCCTTCGACGCGATGTGGTCCGCGAGTCCGGCCCGGACGAACGCAACGCAGCCCTCCAGATCATCCTCCGGACCACCGTCAGGATCGGGCAAGGACTTCCGCTCCATCACGTGACGCAGCATCAGTTCCACAATCCGCCGGAGGTTGCGGACCGACACCCCGTCGTGGAGCAGGTCTCGTAGGACGGCCATCAGCAGACCGGGCGGGAGATGGCTGCGCGCGGCGTCCGCGACCAGGGGGAACATGCTGCCGAGGTCGTCGAGCATGCGAGCCGTGACACCGGGGGTGAGCAGGGTGTGTGCCTGGGACCGCAGTGTGCCGGTAAGGCCGAGAACGAGATACTTGAGCGGGTCCCGGACAGTAAAACCAGCCGCCTCGAGGATCTCGCCGTGTTCCGCGGCCACGACCGCCGCGGGTCGTCCGGTCCCGGGAAAAGTGGTCGCTTGGGCGGGCACATTCATCAGGGCGAGCCGCTCCACGGTGTCGTCGACCAGGAGGGTCCCCTTGGTGAGGCCGATCCGGGGCGGCGTACGCATCCCCTGGACGCGGAAGGCGAAGCCGGCGTCGCCCAGTGACGGATCGAGGTGGGCGTGGAAGGGCGGGAGGACGAGACCCAACTCGGTGAACAGATCCTTCCGCAGAAGGGAGAAGAGGTCGGTCTCCGTGTGCTCCGCCGTCAGGTCCCGCAGGTAAGCGGGATCGACGAGGATGTCGACCGGCTGTTCCTGTTCGTGTTCCGTCGCCTTGTCGTGGCTGGCCGGGCGGGCCAGTAGTGCGCCGCGGCAGACGAGCGCGAGCAGTTCTCCGAGCCGGCCGGAGTCCGTGCCCTCGCCTGCCCCCGAACCGTGAAGAACCGCGTCGGAGTCCGTCCGGTTACCGACCAAGGGGCTGCCGTCGATGTAGGAGAGTGCTTCGCCGATGGCTGTGTCCGGGACATGGCAGCGTCGTCCGTCGACCGACACGCGGACCGGCGGAACCGCCGGCCCGTCCGCATCACCCCTCACGAAGTGCACGGCGAGCGTCTCATGGATTCCGAGCTCCGCGGCCGGCCCGCTCAGCTCGGCCCCGACCCGTCGACGGACCGCATCGTCGGCGGCGTCGAACACCGGCGGAGCCAGCGTCACGGTGACCGTGAGTGTCGGACCATCAGGTCTCATCCGGAGTCAACTCCTGTTCCCACCAGGTCATGACGAACGGGTACTCGGCGCGCACGAGTGGAGCTATCAGCTCTCGGGCGTCCTGTGAACCGGTGACCAGCGAAGGATTCGGGCCGTCCTCCTCGACCGCCTGCCGTAGCCAGTGCAGGAACCGGATTCGCGCTGCGCCGCGTTCCACAGCGGCAGGCGGGTCCTGCCGGCCCAGCAGGGCCGCCTCGTGCCCGGCGGGGACCCGGATTCTCCGGTAGCCGGCTCGCGCTGCCACGAGTCGGTGCCGCAGCCCCTCCCGCGCGGCCCGGCACAAAGTTCGCGTCGGGGCCGTCATCCCTCCCGCGTCCCGCAGCGCGCGCAGGACCGACCGCCAGTCGGTGATCGGTACACCGTCCGCCACGAGAGCCTGCAGAACCCAGGTGAGCTTCAGCACGGCGGCCTTGTCCGTCAGCACCGAGCCGACGAGTCCGTCGCCGTCCTCCTTGGTCCAGCGCTCGACGAGACCGTCCACCTCCTGGACGCCGAGGTAGTGAACGAGGTGGGCTCTGAGGACCACTTCCAGCCGGTGGATCAGGTACTCGGCGGCCGTGACGCGCTCGCCTTCCCCACCGTCGCCATGGCCGTCCGGGTACAGAAGCCATGATCCGGGTGCTCCGGTCAGTGGGTGCACACTCGTCGGTTCCGCATACCGATCCGGCGCCCTGCGCCCGGCCCGCCCGACGACGTACCGCGCGTCCGGGGCGACGAAGCCGCTGAGCACGGGCACCTCGTTGACCTGGATTTCGTACTCATACGCCGGGAGGGAGACGGTGCCACGTGCCCGGACCCCCGGGACCTGCACCCCCGTGTCCGCCAGAATGCGGTCCTTCATCGCGGGGATGAGCTCGTACAGGAACCGGCCCCCGTCCTGCCTGGAGTCCGCGAGGGGCACCAAGGCATCACCCAACTCGTAGACGATCGGCGTAACCACCGGAAGGAACTCCTGCGGAGTCTGTGCCGACGGCTGCGGCAGCAACCCCAGCAGATGGTCCATACGAGCGCCGAGACGGTCGCGCAACTGCCGGGACGTGGCGGGCTCGGGCAGCGCCTCGCCGGAGCCCGCCTGCCCGGCACCTCCCAGCACGTCGTCCACCAGCCAGTATTCGTGCAGGCTCGTGATCCGGCTCGTCAGGCTGTCGATGAGCGGGCCGTCGGCTCCGGGCTGAGCCAAGGCGGCTCGGTACTCGGTACGGGCAGCCGCCACCTCGCCCGCCACCGCCAGCCTGATGATGCGGCCGGCTCGCGACATCTGCCGGACTCGGGCGGCACGAAGACTCCAGCTCTCCTCGTCGTAGACAACCTCCACACCCGGCCTGACCACCGTCAAGCCATGGTCACGGCTGCGCTGTTGCAAGGTGCGCACGTCGGCGCGCGGTGCGGAGACGGGCCGGCCCGCACGCAGGAGCATGAAGTCCGCACCCCGCCAGCCGGCCCCGCTCGCGACGGCGGGTCCCGCCGGTGTCACCGTTCCCTCCCGTACCTCGAGGCCGGGCCCCGACGACCACGTGGATTCATCCGGCCTGAACGAGCCGACCAGCAACTGGTATGTCTCCGGGCCGTCCCGGTCCGCCTGGAATCGTGCGGTGCCCGCGACGGGTACAGTCACTCCCGGTGCTGCCGACAGCGTCTCGAGCCGACGGACGAGGTTCCACGCCACGGCCGTGGAACCGGTGACGTCACCTTGATAGTCGAGCAGCCGGCCCAGATGCTCGATGGAATTGACGATGTCGCGCAGGCGTGAGCGACGTTCCATACGGAAGAGCGCCAGCGACACCGTGAGGGAGCCGGCACCCATGACACCCAGAGGGATAACGGTGTCCGGGTCGACCGAGAGGGTGGGCGAACTCTGTGCCCGCAGCGTCTCGGTTCCGATGACGACCAGTTCCGGAACGCCCCCTGGTCCGGTCTGCGCCTGTTGTTCGAGCAGCGCGACGCAGAGCAGATCGAGCCGGGACCGATGGGCGCTTCCCGCGTCCACGACAACCTCGCGGATGCCGATGTGACGCTCCTGCTCCGAACCGGGGCCCGGACTTCGGACACTCCGTCCGGTGCTCTCCACCGGACGGCCCTCACAGACGGGACCCGTCCTGCTGAGCAGATCACGCCACCGCCCGGTCAGGGGATCGTGGGCCGGAACCGGGGAGCCCTCCGTCATGCGTTCCCCCCGGGCTCCGTGGCAGGCACGTCCGCCAGCTCGCGGCGAAGTTCCTCGATGCGCTCCGCGACATCGGTGGAGAACGCGGCAACGTCCCGGTCGATGTGCCGGAAAAGGGACCGAAGTACCGGGTGGGCGTGCTCGCGCTCGGAGGAGCCGAGCAGCGTATCCAAAAAGTCCCGCAGCGCCTCGGCTACGCGGAGCGTGCGCCGCAGCTTCGGCGCGCTTGTCTGCCGCCGACGGCTCTCCCACTGCCTCAGCAGAGCCTGCTCCGTGTCGAGGAACACCTGAAGCGCGGAGACGGCCTGCGCCTCGTCGTCGCCCGGTGCGGCAGTGAGGCGCGCACGCCACAGGTCGCACAACTGGATCGTCCGGGTACCGACTCCGGGATCACGCCGCTTGGAGATCGGAGTCTCCTCGGCGGGCAGCGCGGGAGCGTCCCGTCGGAGCTCGGCGAGGAGCTGGTGCATGCGCTCTCGCAGGTGGTCGCAGATCGCGAAGCGCAGGCCGAACGACTGCGCCGGGTCGGCGGATCCGAGGCATGCGGTGATGTCCAGAGCCCGCTCATCGTGCTCGAAGTGCACCATCTTGTCGATGCGATCCCGGATCGCCTCCCAGTCGTCGTCCGACCGGCCGGGCCATGGGGTCCCGGGCAGGGGATCGACCAGCGCGCTGTCGAGATCCTGGCTGATGCGTTCGCTCAGGGGAGCGGAGTCCTCGCACACGGTGAGGAGCCGTTCTCCGTACTGCCGGCCGAACTCACCCAGCTCTCCGGACCGGTGGTCGAGGTTGAGCCGGCGCACCGCTCTGTGGACGAGATCATCGACTTCCTGGTCCGTGAGCCACCGACGGCATCGCAGTACGACAATCATCTCGACGTGGGTGAGTGGCTGATCGCCCGCGAACACCCCCTCGTGAACGAGGAGGGCGCGGGCATCCCGGATCTGTCCGTAGCAGAACAACTCGTACGCGACCTGCAGCCGTTCGAGGCGGTGGCGAGCCTCGCGCCGGGCCCGGGTGAGGCACCGCAGCCCCTCCTGGCGGGTCGGGGCAGCCCTGACCCGCCGGCGGAGTGCGGCGACCGCCAGGAGCTCGGAAACGCTCTCCGCCTGCCTCGCAGCCCGCAGGAGCAGGTCCTCGGCCTGACCGTGATGGCCGATCCTCGCCACCAGTTCGTAGGCACGTATGGCGTTTTTGAAGTCGAACTGGCTGAGCTCCACAATTCGTTCGTGAAAGCGCTTCTTCACCTCCAGGAGTTCTCGCGTGTCCGCCTCGAGCCGGTCGTCGGGGCCCAGGTCCTCGATCGACTCAGCGGTTTCCCAGAGGGAGAGGAAATCGTCTGCTGACTCGCTCAGGACAAGTCCGGCGAGATGAAGGGCCGACCGGCTGAAGCCCGCCTTTCCCAGAGTCTTCAGCACACTTGACGCACAGCGGTGCGAATAGCCGATGGCCAGGCTGTCCAGCCATGCGTCCAGGGCACGGCCGGTGTCGAGGACTGCGTCGTACGCTTCACCCCGCTCCCGCGCAGACAGGCCGCCCAACGAGGCCGGGATCAGTCGCAGGTCCCCGGACTCGCACGCCATCCAGATGCGGATGCCCGCAGTTTCCACGGGGTCGGAGTTGAGCGCCAGGGCTTCCCATCCCGCCGTACAGGCCTCGGGCAGCATCCGCAGCGGGGAGTAGGACCGCTCGTCACTCACCCAGGTCAGGTTGCTGAAGCGGAGTTGGGCAATGGCGTACCGCGCGTCCTGGGGAGCGTTTCTCAGGGCCTGATGGAAGTGCAGGTCCGCTTCGGTGTACCGGCGTTGGCGAGAGCTCAGCTTGCCAAGTTCCAGCTCGACCAGCCAGCTGGTGCCCGACTGCTGGAGGCACGCGTGCAGAAAGGCGGTACGCCGGGTGATCTCACTCTGATCGAGTTCACGGTCGTTGTCGCCGATCACCTGCCTCACTGGATCGTCCAGCACCAGATGGTCCGTCGGCTTCCCAGACGTTCCCGCGATGGCTCCCACCATCGCGGCGCGGACACGATGGACCGGCCACGGTGACCGGGAGTACGCCGTGTATGCGTCGTCCCACCGCCCCAGCCGCTCACCGGCCGACCCGCGCACGTCCAGCAGAAGGGGTTCCCCGCCTCGGTCGTGGTTCCCGACCAGGCTCAGTGCCTCATGAACAGCTCCCACGGCCACCAGCCTCTCCCCGTACATGTACAGGACGGGGAGAAAACCGCACCCCGCAGGGCTTTGGAACAGGCGACGCAATTGTGCCAGGGAACCGATATCGGTGTCCTCAAGGACGATCGGCACATGCTCGGGAGCGATCCGGCCGTCCTGCTCGAGGAGCTGTGCCGCCCGGGCCCGGTAACCGTCCCATCCCAGCACCAGGCCCCAGCAGACGTTCCACGCAGGGGCCGAGTGGGTCCCTGAACGAGCGTAGAGCTCTGCTCTGAGACTGTCGTGGCACCGCCGCGCCTCGCGCTCGGCGTGCAGATCACCGCTGAACCTGCTGAGCCAGTGCAGATAGATCGTCATGCACAGCGCTTGTGCGAGCAGGGCGGGACGCCGGCCGTCGTCTTGCTGCTCCGCCATGCGCAGCACCACGCGGTCGAGGCAGTCCCGCCACGTCGCCACGTCAGCGCCGGCCAGGAACTGCGCGTACGGGTCTGCGGACGGCGGGCTCACGCCGGAGCCTCCAGCGCCCTCGGCACGCTGACCGGGTAGTCGGCCGGTACCAGAATGAGCTCGGGATGATCCAGCTCGGTGAAGCTGAGCACTCGAAGGCGTGGGTCGAAGCGATGCAGAAGTTTGGCCAGGGCATGCCGGAGATAGGGCGTGGTGGCGAGGATCGGCGGTGGCCGCCTGGGGTCGTTCAGCACGGCGAGGAACTGGCGCCGAACCGCCGCGGACACCATCTCCGCGTCGGCCGGGCTCAGGACCAGGATTCTCCGTCCGTCCGCGGACGCCCTCCGATCGGCGAGCGCCTGTTCCAAGGTGTCGGCCAGATAGAGCGCCGTGACCTGCATGGAGGTGTCGGCGACCGAACGGCAGATGTCGGCGCGCATATGCTCCCTGAGCTTCTGGCCCAGCAGCTCGGGCAGCGCGTGATCCGCAGGGTCGAGCCGGGCGAGTTCCTCGAGCATCGCGCGACGCCGGGAGGGAAACAGCGCGCCTTCCTCCACGAGATCCGCGATCACGGCGCGGAAGGGCTCCACCGCCACCAAGGGCCGGCCGGCCGACAGCGCTTCCAGCTCCCGGTACAGCGTCGTCAGCAACCCGCTGTCGAAGATCCGGTGGAAGGAGCGCCGACAGTGTGCTTCGAGCCAGTCGAGGACGGCAGTGTCGAAGTCCCGTGCGTCGAACGGTAAATGACCGGGGAGCGCGGTCGCCGGCAGCCAGAGGACATCCTCTCCCACGGCATCGTCGTAGCCGTCGAGCGCGTCCGAGGGGCCTGTACCGCCGAACGCTTCCCACTGACGCTTCAGCACACAGAGCCGGTCCGTGTGAAAGGTGTTGCTGGAGATGCGCTCCCGGAGCGAACTGAACTCGATCTCATCGGCCTCGCAGTCGCCCGTGACCACCTGGAAATCGGGCAGCCGCACGCCGATCCGGCCGCGCAGTGCCTCCGACCAGTCCGCCACTCGCGCCTCGTCGACCACGGCCCGGAGGCTGCTCCCCACAGCGATGTCGAGCAGCGAACCGGGGGCGCCGGCCAGCCTGTCACCGATGCGGTCACTGCTGTAATCGCTGGCCACCGCCGCTTCCGCCAGCCATTGCTCGACCACGGACGCCGAGGTCAGCAGTGGCAGCATGTGCCGCATCCGAGGATCGTCCGTATCGCCCAGCCGCTCCGCGCAGTAGGCCAGCGCCCGCCGAAGGGTAACTCCGTCGCCTTCGCACGCCGCCACGGCGAACGACCTCACCTGAGGCGGCAGCCGCTCGGGGTCGCCGTGCACCGCGGGCAGCACGGTCCGGAGCAGTGCGGCCATGACCTCGTTCCGGTACCTGCCCGCGTACAAAGGTTCCCGCAGTACGTCGGTCAGCGTCTGCACCACGTCGTGGCGGGCCTCGGTCACCTCGTCCAGCACCCACGAGACCACGGCGCTGCGGGCCTTGTCGCTCTGCACCTCGACGAGGTAGCGCAGGACGGCGGTCCGGTGCCCGGGCGGACAGTCGCGCAGCCAGGTCATGCAGGTCGCCACGCGCAGCGCGGCGTCAGGGAAGAGCTCCTCGAACGCCCAGCGTCCGGCGTCCTCGTGCACGAGAGCCGAGAGGACGAAACATTCCCTGGCTGCATCGATCAGCTTCTCGCGTTCCCCGTCGCGACTGCGTCTGAACAACAGTTGGAACGGCAGGCGCCCGCCCCCGTCAGCAGCGGGGTAGGGCTCGACCACCACTGCCCGGTGTGTGATGAGAGCACGGATGTCCTCGGGCTGGAGCAACTGCTGGATCTGGTCCCAGTCGTGCGCGTGGTCGGCCAGCCGGTCCAGGGCCCGCCAGGCGGGCGGCGTTCCGGCGCCGAAGCCTTCGGTGGCCGGTACTTCGACGTCGAGGCCGGAACGGCCGCGCGCCATGACGTCGCGGAGCAGATAGTCACGGAGGTTCGCGTGGAAGAACTCCACGAAACGTGCGGGCTCGTCGCCGTAGGGGCGGGCGTGGATGGTTCGGCCCAGGTGGCCGATCAGCCAGAGACGTTCGAGAATGCCACGCGCTTGGAGACTGTCGACGCGCTGGGTCAGCTGCGGCCTGACCATGCGCAATCGCCACCACACGTCCTCGAACGGCACGATCTCGGTGCGCGCGTGCGCCATCGCCAGCAGGAAGTACCAGTCCAGGTCGTCCCGAGCCGCGGACTGGAGGTCGAGGGCGAAGAGCTGCTCCCATGGCCGCTGATCGGTGATGTGCTTTTCTGTGATCTTCCCTTCGGGGGTGGCGGAAAGGAGCTGGATGAGTGCCAGGGTGATGTTGAGCGGATTTCCCTCGGCGCCGTTCACCAGGGCTTTGGCCGCATCGGGCTGGATTGCCAGATTCTCGTCGACGAGTTTTTTCTCGCGGCACCAGTCGATGAGGCTTCGTACGAATTCGACACTCTCGGTGCTGTCGGTGAGGGACTGCAGGATGTTGAACTCGAGTCCGCACTGCTCCGCCGTCCTCGATGAACCGAGGAAGTCGGGGAGATACTGCTTCCGGGAGGCGATGAAGACTCGTACTCCCTGCCCCGTCCCCACGGTCCTGAGCAACTGGATCACGTCCCGAGAAATGGTGTCCAGTCGTTCGTAGTGCGGCTCGTCACCCGACTCGAAGGTACGTTCCAGCTGATCGATGAAGATCACGATCTCGTCGAAATCCGGATCCCTGCTGCGCAGACGCTGCGCCGTCCTGTGCAGGAACGCGGCAAGGGAAGCTCCATCGGGTGCCATGACCTCGTCCACGGCCCCGGCGAACCTGCTCGCCCGGACGGCCCGGACGGTCTCCTCACGGATGCGCCTTTCCACCTCCCGCCACGGCGAACTGGGTGCGTCCACCCGGTACCACACGGGGATCGCGTTCGAGCGGGTCCGGATCTCGTCGTGCACGAAGCGGAGGAGGCAGCTCTTCCCGCTGCCGCCGGCCCCCGACAGGTAGAAGTGGAACTTCTTCCGCCCCTCGTTCGGCAGATCGGCGCGCGCCAGTTCGCCGGGTTTGTAGATGTCCGGAATGCCTTTCTCGCGCTTGAAGTACCTGCCGTCGGAGGTGAGGGACCGAAGAGCCGTCACATGCGGGAACTCGGTCGGTACGACGGAGTCGTACCGCTGGGTGAACAGCGGCAGGCCGATCCATGCCCATGAGCTCCAGGTAAGTCCGCTCCGTAGGCCGGCCACGTCGGCGCAGGCCAGCGAACACCGAATCCACGCGGCGCGCACGGCGGCCACGACACAGGGGGCCGCGCGCGTCCCGGCGTAGTCGCGCAGCGCTTCCTTCAGCCCGTCGAGCAGATCGGTCCGGGCCAGCGCGCCGTCGGCGAGGCTGACGAACGGCAGCGTGTGCAGGATCCTGTCGATCCCACCGGCGTCCGGCGGCGTCGGGCCGAAGGCGACCACAGCGCGTGTCGGGCTGACGCGATCGCCCTGCACGAGAGTGACCAGCGACGAGACGACGGCTGCCGGCGCGTCGAACGACAGTACGAGGGCGGCCTCCGCCGATGCCACGCCGCGCAGCAGCTTGGCGCGACTCTCCGGTTCGGCGTTGCGGAGATCGACGCAGCGCACGTCCGGCCGTGCGGCGTTGGAGCGCTTCTTCATGGTCCGGCTCTCCCGAGGACCGGCGAGCGGCATGAAGTAATGCCCTCCGCTGCCGACGGAGAGAAAGCCGTCCGCGCCCTCGGTGCCGGTGTGAGCGATGAGGAGTGGCTGCCACAGCCGGTCCAACAGCTCGCTTCGGCCGCACCAGGCCACGGGCTGCGCGAGACCGGCCTCGGCCCCACGACGGCGCAGTTCGTCCAGACGCGGCTGTGCGGCCGTGAGGACCTTCCAGATCAGGGAGCCGGCGGCGATGATCTCGCTGATCGACGCCCCCGTACGCAGAGCCTTTCCCGCGGTGCGCTCCACGCGCTCGACCTGCAGCGGGCCCAAAGTGACGACGAGATGGTGTTCCACCGTCAGGAACTCCGGGCCGGACAAAGGCTCCGTCTCGGTCTCGAGCGCGATGAGGATGGGTGACCGGGCCGGCGCCGGGTGCGTCAGGGCGGAGGCCACCGCGTGGCGCCAGTCGTGCCGACCGTGCGGAGCCGGCCCGTTGTCGGCGAACTCCGCCAAGAGCTCGTCGAACTTCTCGCGGTACGCCTCCTGGAATCGGCCGGCCGCTGCCTCCTCCACGATCAGGCGCAGTTTGCCGGCCGCCGCCGCGCACCTGAGGACCCGCGGCCAGATCTGGTCGACAGGGCCGCTGAAGTCGATGCGTGTTCTCGGGATTCTCACCCGCTCGACGAGCACCTTGATGTCTTCCGGCTCGGGGTAGGCGCTCGCCAGCAGCTCGACCAGCCGGAGGGCGCCCGGGGCACCCAGGGAGAACTCGGAAGAGTCGAACAGGAAAACCACTCACATCAGCCCCATCCCCGACAGGGCCTCCGCGACGCGCTCGATACGCCGCCCCTGGTTCCGGTACTCCACCCCTCCGCGGACCTGCTGGGCCACGGAACAGTGGTGCAGTGCCACCAGGCGCCATCGCTCGTCGAACACCGGGGAACCCGAGGATCCGCCCTCCGTGTCGGTCCAGTACTGGACGACGTCCTCGTCGACGTGACGCACCTCGTTGTGGATCATCCCGATCTTCTTCGGCGCGCCGCCGGGGTGTTGGATGACGTACACCCGGTGCCCCGGGGCGACGGGCGGCGCCCCGACGAGCGGGATGACCGGCGTCCCCGGGGGCATGCCGTCCAGTTCGACTACCGCCCAGTCGTGATCGGCCGAGCCACGGATCGACAGGGGCCGACCCCACACGACCTTGTGGGCGACCTGCGCCCCGTCGAAAGTACGTTCGTAATCGAACCAGGCCTCGACCGCGGTCGCCTTCGCGGTTCGGCCGAACAGGACGTGGTGGTTGGTCAGAACCAGGTTTTCGCTGATGCGGAACGCGGTGCCAAGGTAGTCGTGCGGCCCCACCGTGACCCGCAAGCGGCATACGCTCGCGGCCAGTTCGGTGCCGCGCCGCAGAAAGGCCACGTCCAAGAGGGTCGGCTCGGGGAAGATCTGGCGTTCGAAACTGCCCCCGAAACCCTTCCATCGGGGGGCCTCGGCAGGCTGCGGGGCGATCACCGGCGGTTCCGGGCCGAGCCACTCGTCGATCTTCGCTGCCACTGCGGCGTCTTCCCTGTCCCTGATGACCTGCAGCAGGGTGCGTAACCTATTCTGATTTCGACTCTTCTGAATGATGTCGGCCCATACCAGATTCATCGACTGGCCGAAATGGATCGCGCTCATTTTAATACCGGCCGCCTGGACCATTGACCGCACGGGTGCCTCGAGGTTGTACGTCTCCGACAGGAAATCCAGCATTTCCTGTGCGGACTGCTTCGAGAAATCGAACGGCAGAGTATCGAGGAAGTGTGTCATGTCGCCCCCAGACGCGGCGGCTCTCTCGACGGCCGGTTCCCCAACTGGCCTCTGCTGAGCCGAAACCATCCCCACCGTACCGCAGCGGCGCGATCCTCCACAGGACAACTGCTGCTTGTGGCTACCGCATAATCGTGGGGTTTCCACCCCGGATTGCGCACGGCGAAGGGGGATCGGCCGCACCATCACCCAAGACTGTAATTCGTCCGGCGCAATTCCCGATCATGGAAGACGCATCGACGACCAGTGCGAACGTGGCCGAGCAGGACGCTGTCGAGTCGGCAGTGGCTGTACCGGCGAAGGCCGTGGCCAGCTGAATCGGCGGGATGTCGGCGGGGTTGTTCTCGGGGTCGGCGAAGACGACTGCGCCGATGGCGGGCACGTCGATGCCCTCCCCCAGGAGGCGGGCATCGGACAGGACAGCCGGTGTGTCGGGGGTGGTGCGGGGGCGAACTCGAGCAGGAGGCGGCGGGTCTGGGGGGGGCGGCCGCTGATCCAGTCCGCCCAGAGTCCTTCGGGCCGCAGTTCGGCGGGGACGCCGCAAGAGCTCCCGGCGGCTATGGGCCTCACCGCCGCCCTTGCACTGCCCCTGGTGTGGCGGCGTCGGGCCCCGCTCACGGTGTTCGGCGCCGTGGCAGCCGCGGCCTTCGTCCAGTGGCTGATGAACGTTCAACTGCCGTCGGACATAGCCTTGCTGGTGGTTCTCTCCACGGCGGCCGCGAACTCGGGCCGGCGCGGCACACTTGTCGCCGGTGCCGTCGCAGAGGCCGGAACCCTGCCGGCCCGCCTGCGCCGGGCGACGGAAGGCGCGTTCCTGACCCCCTTCGTCGCGGTGACCGCGATGGTCGCCGCCGCCGTCCTGGGTGTGAATGTGCGGACCACGCGCGCCTGCCTCGCTGCCCTGGAGAATCGGGCCGCACGCCTGGAGCAACAACAGGACCAGCAGGCTCGACCGACCGTCACCGAGGAGAGGACACGTATCACCCGGGAGATGCACGACATCGTCACCCACAACCCGTCCGTCATGGTCGCGCTCACCGACGCCGCCGTCTACGCGCAGCACCGGTCGCCCGACAAGGCCACCACCGCGATGCTCCAGCTCTCCGAGACGGGCCGGCAGGCCCTGACCGACATGCGACCGCCCGTTGGGCATCCTGCGGACCGACGAACCGGACGCGGAGCGCCACCCGTTGCCCGGCATCGCACAACTGGAGACCCTCGCCGACCAGATGCGCGCCGCCGGGCTGCCGGCCTGCGTCGAGGTCCGGGGCGGTCACACCCATATTCCCGCCACCGCACAGCTGACCGTCCACCGCCTGGTACAGGAAGCCTTGACCAACACCCTCGAGCACACACCCACCGGCACACGCGAAGGTCCGGATACGGTGCTCGGCCGAGACCGTCACGGTGGACGTCACCGACAGCGGCCCCTGTCCGCCACTTCCGGGCGCCGCACCATCCGGCCACGGCATCCCCGGCATGCGCGAGCGCTCGGCCGCCTACGGAGGGAAGTCGCAGGCCGGACCGCTTCCGGGCGGCGGCTGGGGAGTCCATACCCGCCTCTTCCCCGGCAGCAGCGGAGCGGCGTCCGCATGACGATCCGCATCCTGATCGCCGACGACGAAGCGCTGCTCCGGATGGCCTTCGGCACGGTCCTGGAGGCCCAGCCCGGCATGGCACCGGTCGGCGAAGCCGCGGACGCCATGGAGGCCGTACGCCTCGCCCGGGAACTGCGCCCCGATGTCGTCCTCATGCCTCATGGACGTCCGGATGCCCGGGACCGACGGAATCGAGGCGACCCGGCAGGTCATCCGGATCTCCCCGCAGAGCGGAGTGCTGATCCTCACCACCTTCGACCTGGACGAATAAGCCTTCGCCGGACTCAACGCCGGAGCCTCGGGCTTCCTGCTGAAAAACACCGGGCCCGAGGAATTGCTCACCGCGATACGCGGCGTGGCCGCAGGCGACGCGGTGGTCTCTCCGCGGATCACCCGCCGCCTGCTGGAGAACCTCCGCCCGCACATCCCCGACGGCAGCAGCGCCGGCCGCGACGAGCGGCTGAGCCGACTCGGCGCCCGCGAGCGCGAGGTACTCGTCCAGGTGGGCTGCGGCCTGTCCAACACCGAGATCGCGGCCGCCCTGTACCTCGCGGAGGCGACCGTGAAGTCCCCTCTCGGGCGAATCCTGCAGAAGCCCGAACTCCGCGACCGGATACAGGCCGTGGTCTTCGCCCACGAAAGCCGCCTCGTCCACCCGGCATGACGCCGCCGCCCGGGCCCAACGGCAGTGTCCTCAGCCCGGGCGCCACCAGCACTGCACATCGTCCGACGCGGCTACCACGAGAAGTGCGGTGCCGCAGTGAATGCCGGATTTACCGCGACAGCGCCGATACGGTCTTCTCCCCGGCACCCCCTTCACGGGGGTCGACTTCCGAAGTCGCGTGCGCAGCGGCCAGATGAGCACAAGTCCTGGAAGGCACAGCAGGAGCAGCGTTGCCGCGGCAGCCCCGGTGCGACGCTGAACCGCTCCAGCATCACGCGGTCCCTTACGGCCGGGCAGCGGACGCGGCCGCGGCGGCCGTGGCCAGTGGATCGCGGGCGGCCCGGCCGAGGAGGTCGGTGAGGTCGGGTGCGGTGCCGTCCAGGAAACCGTGCCGGATGCCTGTGGCGATCGAGGCGAGCATCGGCGGCTGGAACGGCAGCAGCCCCGCCGTCTCGTCAAGGAGCCGGCGCCGGTACTCACCCAGGCCGACGGTGCGATGCGTGACGCCGAGTTCGTCGGCCACCTGCCCCGCCGTGACCGGCGTGCCGACGAGGTCGTAGACGCGCCCGCCATGAGGTGCGGGATCCGACGCCACCACCGCCGCGGCCTCGGCCAGGTCCTCTCGCGAGACCGCGGCCAGGGCACCGTCCCCGAACGCGGACTCCACACCGCCACCGGCCCACATCAGCAGGCCGCCGAAGAGCTCGGCGTACAGGCCGTTGCGCAGGATCGTCCACGGCAACCCGCTCGCCCGCACCAGGCGCTCGGTCGCACGGTGTGCCAGAGCGAAACCGAGATGATCGCCGGCAGTGGTCAGGCTCGTATAGACGACGTGGCCGACGCCGTCACGGACGGCGGCGTCCAGGACCGCCGCGTGCCGGGCGACGACCCGGTCGTCCTCGGCATAGCCGGCGGAGACGAGCACCAGAGTCGACACACCGGCGAGGTCGAGGCTCCCGCGGTCGTCGAAGTCGAGACGCCGCACCCCCTCGCCCGGCGTGCGGCTGCCGCCCGTCGCAGCGGCACCACCGGCGTGCAGCGCCGCAAGAGCGGCCGAGCCGAGGTTCCCGTTCGCTCCGGTCACCAAAATCATGTTCACTCGCAGTCTTCGCAGTGGTTCCCATCAGTAACTACGCTTGATCCTCGACCGCACGCCCACCGGCCACAAGAAGGCAGTTCGATGTCACTCACGCACACCGGGGTAACCACCACCCCCGCCGACCTCGACCCGTGCGGGCGCGAGGACCACCCCGACTGCGGCATCCGCGATGTCCTGGACCGCATCGGGGACAAGTGGTCGGTGCTCGTGATCGTCGAACTCGCCGACGGGCCACGTCGCTTCCGAGAACTCCAGCGCGCCATCGACGGCATCTCCCAGCGCATGCTCACCCTCACCGTGCGCAGGCTCGAACGCGACGGCCTCGTGCTGCGTACCGTGTACCCGACCGTCCCGGCCCAGGTCGACTACCGCCTGACCGGGACCGGGGCCGACCTGACCCACCTGGTCAAGGCACTCGCCGACTGGTCCCTCGCACATCGTGCCGTCATCGCCGAGGCACGGCACGCGTACGACCAGGCCCATCCCGACCACGGCATCCGCTGACACGAGCAGTTGTCGCCGCCTGCCGGACACCTGCTGCCGGAGGGCTGTCGACAACGTCACGACCAGCAGCACCTGGCCCTCTTCTCCCTCAGCGAAGCTCGCAGCCACGGAGCGTCACGGAGTCCACGTAGGTTCCCGAAGCTCGATCGACGGTTACCGGAAAGTCATATTCGGCGCGGTACGGCTCCGTCCTGCCAGCGGTAGAGGTCGCGCAGCAGGGAGATCTCGGCGCCGTGATGGATCAGCTCCCTGTTGACGTGCAGGACAATGCCCTCCATGGGAAACCGCTCGGGGCCCGCCGCGGGCGGACTCTCCAGGTCGGCGTCCGAGAGCTCGCGGACCCCCGCGTTCCATCTCCCGTACATCTCATCGAGCTGTTCCAGCGCCTCGTCAGCGGTCCCCGCGTAGGCGAATGTCCGGGAGTCGACGTCCTGGCCGCCGAAGTGCCATCCGACCCGGTAGCCCAGACAGGAGACGATGACGTGCGCCAGCCGCCAGGCGATCGTGGTCACCGGTGCCGGCACCGGGTCAGGGGACGCGGAGTCCATCGCCCATTCCCCCGGACCTGCCGACATCGGTGCGGCCGACGTGCCACGTGGGCGGATGCTCCAGCAGCCGCGCACCGGCTCCCAGAAGTACTCCTCATCGGCAAGACCGTGCAGCCGCGGCCGCAGGTTCTTGTGCCAGTGCCGGTCCAGCTGGTCCGCGAGTCGCTCGCTTCTTGTCATTTCCGCACACTACATACAGCGGAAACCTGACTGCGCCCCTCGCGGACGCCGTCGCCGGCCGTGGGCCGCGAGAGCGTACCGCACCGGGAGATGACGCTGAGGGCTGATGTGCCCTTCGGGCCGCGCCGTCACGCCCGTGACGACGAAGGCGGCTCAGGCCTGGTGCGCGTGTGCCCGGCGCGGCCGCCCGTGTGCCCCGGCTCGACTCTGGCGTGACCGGTTGCCGGGCTGTTCGCCGGCCTGGGCGTGGAGGGGGATCCGGGTGATGTCAGGGCGCAACGGGGAGGCTAGCGAGGTGCCGCGAGTACGTCCCGGAGTACGTCCTCGAGCGTGACGCGGGCCAGCTCGTGTCTCAGGGTCCTCTCGATGCCCTCGTAGATGCTCTGCATGGCCGGCTGGATGCCGTGACCCACCACGCATCCCTGGTCCGGGGTGGCGCGGTGCATCGCGAACAGCGGGCCGGGTTCCACCGCCTCGTACACGTCGAGCAGGGTCATCGACTCCAGCTCGCGTGCCAGCGACCAGCCCGCGCCCACGCCCCGCCGGGACTCCACGAGCCCGGCCCTGCGCAGCTCGCCGAGCAGCCGTCTGATCACCACGGGGTTGGTGTTCGCGCTGGTCGCGATCTGCTCGGAGGTGGCGACCTCATGGCCCTGGCGCTGGTAGAGGCCGATCCAGGCCAGCGCGTGGGCGGCGATGGTCAGCCTGCTGTTGGCGCTCATGGACTCCTCCTCCTGGCCGCAACGCTTCATGTTACGACAGCACAGTCGTAACAGTGAAGGTTGCGACAGCATGTCGTAACAATTAGAGTTGCGACTGCTGGAAGGGTCAATCAACGAGGTGAGAAGAATGAGCAAGCCACTCATGGGCAAGGTCGCCCTGGTCACCGGGGGGTCGCGCGGACTGGGAGCGGCGACCGTACGGCTGCTGGCCGAGCAGGGCGCCGACGTCGCCTTCACCTACGTCAGCTCCGAGGAGCGGGCGCGGGCCGTCGTCGACGAGGTGCACGGCAAGGGAGCCAAGGCCGTCGCCCTCCAGTCCGACCAGGCGGACACGAGCCGGGCGCCGGCGCTGGTCGACGACGTGGTCGCGCACTTCGGCGGCCTGGACATCCTCGTCAACAACGCGGCGGTCTCCGTGGCCGGCACGGTGGACGACCCGGACGCCGACACCGCCGCACTGGACCGGATGCACGCCACCAACTACCTCGGCGTGATCGCCGTCATCCGGGCCGCCTCCCGAGTGCTGCGCACGGGCGGACGCATCATCACGGTGAGTTCCGGACTGGGCTCCCGGGTCGGCGCCCCCGGCCTTGCCGACTACGCGGCGACCAAGTCCGGGATCGAGAGGTACACCATGGGCGTCGCACGCGACCTCGGGCCCCGGAACATCACGGCCAACGTCGTGGAGGCCGGACTGATGGAGGGCGGCATGGAGCCGCCGGACCCCGAGACGCTCAAGGTCCTGGTCGGCTCGCTGTCCCTGCAGCGCATGGGGCACCCCGACGAGATCGCCGCGGCGATCGCCTTCCTCGCGAGCCCCGCCGCCTCGTACGTCACGGGCGCGGTACTGGACGCCCACGGCGGCTACAACGCCTGACCCCGGACCCCTGCCACGCGCCCCGAAGGACACCGCGCCTTCGGGGCGTAAGCGCCGCCGACGACCCGCGACAAGGCGTACGGCTCGAAGGCTGTACGCGGTGAGCTGCGACGCCGCCGCGTCCAGGCGCTGATCTCCCGCAAGGGCTCCCCGGACATCAAGGGCCTGGGCAGGCTCCGCCGGTCGCCGAGCGGATCGCCCCGCTCCGCCGGTTCAAACGCCTCGCGGTTCATCGGCCGGTCGGGGGTGGTGCCGGCGAATCGTGATGCCGCAGTCGCTCGCGCCGGAGCTGTCGACCGGGCGCGGAAGCCGGCCCCGAAGATCGGTCACGGGGATCGGTCACGGAATTCGGTCGCGCATTCGGGGAGCGAGCCGTTAGCTTCCGCCTGAGCGCGGTGAGGTGCGTCGCGACCGCGGAAGGAGCCGGACATGGGGGCAGAGGGTGTGCGGACCGACCGCCTGGGGCTGCTGCTGGAACAGTTCGACCAGGCCAGGGAGATGGCCCGGGTACGGCTGGCGGGACTGGGCGACGAGGAGTACCTGTGGGAGCCGGTGCCCGGCTGCTGGTCGATCCGGCGCCGGGACGAGGCGGTGACACCCCGGGCGTTCGGACCGGGCGAGTGGGTGATCGACCTCGGTGCCCCGGACATCCCGGCGAGCGAGTACGCCGAGGTCGCCCGGCAGGCCGCCGACGGGATGTCCGTCACGAGGATCGCCGAGGACTGGAGCGTGAGCGTCGAGCGGGTCGAGCAGGTGCTCGCCCACACCGGCCCGCCCGAGCCCGGCGACGCACCGGTCACAACCATCGCCTGGCGGCTGGGGCACGTCCACTTCCACCTGGCGGGCGCATGGGAGTGGACCTTCGGGGAACAGCGGCGGGAGCCGAAGGAGCTGGTCGACTTCACCCCCTCGGCCGCCCTGGCGCTCGACCGGCTCCGGGAGCTGACCGACCGCTGGCGCGACAGCGTCGCCGCGCTCACCGACGAGCAGCTCGACACGGTCGGCCTCTCGCAGTACCCGTACAGCAACGACTCCGCGTATCCGTTCGCCAACGTACTGGCGGCGTCCAACCTGGAGTTCATCCACCACATGTCCGAGATCGCGCTGCTCCGCGATCTGTGGCACAACCGCTTCGGCGCCCCCGCGCGGCACACCCGCGGAGGACAGCCGTGAGACTGACCCGCGATCCCGTGTTCGGCGAAGTGGATCTCCGCGCGTCACGGGACGAACTCGCCGGGCTGGCGGACGCCGTGACGGCGGGCACGGGACACCTCGCCTCGACAGCGCCCGCGAGCGACGGGGCCCTGGCGGGCATCGAGGTGCGGCAGGCTCCCGGTCCCGGGGTCCTGGTGCGCGTGGACGCCGGGCGGAACCACCTCGTGATCAGCGGCGACGCCGGGGCCAGGGCCCTGCTCGCGGACAACCTGCGCGCCATGGCCACCACCGACGACGGCGGGCACCTCCACATCGATCCCTTCCCCGGGCACCCCTACCTCGCCGAGTCGTCCGTCCCGTTGGTCGTGTCCGGCCCTCTCGGCGGCATGCCGCACGGGTGACCGCCCGGCTCCACAGCCGCGAAGCGCCCCTGGAGCCCGCGACACATGCGCGCGGCAGGCAGGAACCTGCCGGATGCCCTGGATGATCGATTCCAAGGGGTTCAGTGGCCGTACGCGGTCGGCGATCGCATGACGGGCTGCCCGGTGCGGTCGTTGTGCCGGATGGCGGCGGTCGGCGCGAGTTCACCGTCCGGGACCGGACCGCCGGCGCCGTCGGCCGAGCCACCACGGCCTGGTCACAGGCCCCACCACGCGACCACGATCGACGATCGGGAGCCCGACGCCTCACTGCCTGCCGTGCGCGAGCTCGTCAGCCGGGCCGGGCCGCACCCCCGTCGGCAGGGGCCGTCCTCACCGCAGCGCGCTCTTCTGCCGCCAGGCGGTCCACGGCACGTTCCACGCACCGAAGCCGTTCCCCGGGTCGACCACGCCCTTGGTCTCCTCACCCGTGATCTCGAACGGGTCGCCCGGCCGTACCTGCCCGTAGAACCAGGCCGCGTCCGCGTCGCTCATGCCTATGCAGCCCGAACTGCGGTTGGCGTTGCCGAAGTGGGGGGCGTTCCACGGGGCGGCGTGCGCGTACATGCCCGACCAGGTCAGCCGCATCGAGTAGTCGACCATCTTGTCGTAGGCGTCGCCGAGGCCGACCGTCTCGGAGTTCATGTTGATCGTGCCCTCCTTGGCCATGAGCACGGCCGTTCCGCGCCAGGAGCGCTTGTCGCCACCGGGCGTGCCACCGGAGACCGGAATGCTCCGGACGGTCCTGCCGTCGCGTACCAGCGTGAGCCGGTGGCGGTCGAGGTCGACCTCGACGATCTGCCGGGCGCCGATGGTGAAGGCCGTCGTGTAGTCGCGTACGAACCAGCCGCCGTCGGGGCCCGAGTCGGTGCCGTTCAGTTCGGCGTTCAGCGTCACCTTCGTCCCGGGCTTCCAGTACGACTTCGGACGCCAGTCGACCCGGTCCCTGCCCGACCAGTCGCGTATCCAGCCCCAGGAACCCTCGGTGCCGTCCGAGGTGGTGACCTCGAGCTGCTTCTCGACCTCGGCCCGGTTCCCGACCGGGTGGTCGAAGACCAGGGAGATCGGCTGGGCCACGCCGACGGTGGTGCCGGTGCCCGGACGCCAGTCCACCTTGTTGACCTTGTCCGCCCCGGCCGTGGTGAAGGAGGCCTTCGTGGTCGTGGCGGTGCCGCCCTCGGTCCGGGTCGCGACGGTGACGGTGTACGCCGTGCCGGGCGCGGCCCTGCGGTCCGAGATCCACTTCCCGCCGTCGGCCGCGACCTTGCCGGACAGACGGCGGCCGTCGGCGTCGGTGACGGTCACCGAGGTGAGACGGCCGTGGGAGGCGGTGACCGTCACCGGCCGGCCCGGCGCGGCCTGCCGCCCTTCGGGCGTGACGGTGACCGTGACGGGCCGGTCGTCGGGCTTCCCGGTCCCCGGCGCGTCCGACGCGGTCGGCGGCGAACTCGACGAGCAGGCGGCGAGCGGCGCCAGCAGAGCCGCCACGACGACGGCCCGTATCGAGGCATGGGCGAACACACGTGTGTGGTGCAAGGGGACCTCCATGACGGACAACTCCGCGGTGATGAGCGGACGGTCGTGACTCTAGAGCCGGAAAAGGCCAGGTCAGCCGCTACGGAGCAAGGTGACGGCGGTTGGTGAGGAACGGTCATGGTCCCGTCACATTCGCCGCGCGCAGCGGTCACGGACCGCTGTGAGCATCGTCGGCGTCCCTGCGACAAGCCGGGGAGGAAGTGAGGATCGGACCGTGTCAGCACTGCTCGTACCGCCCGGCCGCGTCCCCCGAGCGGGGAAGGGACCCGTGTTCCTCGGACCCGTCACGCCCGAGGCCTACCGCGGCTTCCTGGCGTCGCCCGCCGGCCGGGCCCTCGGCCCCGGCTTCCTGCAGTGCCCCTCCTGGGCCGACGTCAAGGAGGGCTGGCGGGCCCGGCTGCTCGGCTGGGGAACGGATCCGGGACCGGGGTCGCTGAGCGGCGTGGCACTGGTGCTGCTGCGTCAGTTCCCCGGCACCCGCAGGTACTTCGCCTACCTTCCCGAGGGGCCCGTGGCCGACTGGGCGGATCCCGGCATCGACGTCTGGCTCACGCCGCTGCTCGACCATCTGCGCGGCGCGGGCGCGTTCGCCGTACGCATGGGCCCCTCGCCCGCGTACCGGCGCTGGGACGCCGCCGCGCTGAAGCCGCTCGCCGGACCGGGCCGCCGGCTGGGCGACGTGCTCGCCAGCGAGGTCGATCCGCTCGGCACCGCCGTCGCCGAGCGGCTGCGCGCCCGGGGGTGGCGCCGCTGCGGCGGTGACGGTACCGCGGACGACGGGGACGCTCAGCCCCGCCACGTCTTCCGGATACCGCTGGCCGGACGCACCACCGAGGACCTGTGGTCCGGCCTCAACCAGGAGTGGCGGCGCAACGTCCGGCGCGCCCGGAAGGAGGGCGTGGAGGTGGTCGTGGGCAGCGCCGCCGAACTCCCCGAGTTCCACCGGCTGCTGGGCGTCACCGAGCGGCGCGACGGCTTCCGGCTCGGCCGCTCCCTCGCCTACTACGAGCGTCAGTACGCGGCGCTCAACGCCGAGGAACCGGGCCGGATGAAGCTGTACCTCGCCCGTCACCGCGGTGAGATCCTCGCCGCCCACACGATGATCACGGTGGGGCGCCGGGTCTGGTACCAGACCGGGGCGTCGGCCGACCACCGCCGCGAGGTGCGGCCCTCCAACGCCCTGCAGTGGCGGATGCTGCTGGACGCCCACGCCCTCGGCGCCGACGTCTACGACATGCGCGGGGTACCCTCCACTCTCGACCCTGCCGAACGCGCGTACGGACTGCTGCGGTGGAAGCTCGGCACCGGCGGACAGGTCGTCGAGACGTCGGGGGAATGGGAGAGACCGTTGGACGGCACCGCCAACCAGACGCTGTACCGCGCCTTCCAGGCGTACCTGAACCACCGGTGAGCGCCACGACTCCGACCGGCTCGGACAACGCCGTCTCCCGGCCGGACGGCGAGCGGTCCGGCGACGGTGCGAAGGCGGCCTCCACGGCACGCAGCAGTGCCGTCATGGCCGCCGGGTCGATCGTCTCCCGGGGCACCGGTTTCGCCCGCTCCGCCGTGGTCGCGGCGGCGCTCGGCACCATCGGGACGACCGCGGACGGCTACGCGGTCGGCAACTCCCTGCCCACCATCGTCTACATGCTCCTCCTCGGCGGCGCGCTCAACGCCGTCTTCGTCCCCGAGTTGGTCAAGGCGGCCAAGGAGCACGAGGACGGCGGCGTCGCGTACACCGACCGGCTCGTCACCGTCTGCGTGGCCGCCCTGCTGGCGATCACCGCGACCGCGGTGTGGGCGGCTCCCGCGATCGTCGACGCGTACACCGACTACGGCGGCCGACAGGCCGCCATGACGACCGCGTTCGCCCGTTACTGTCTGCCGCAGATCCTCTTCCTCGGGCTGTTCACGCTGCTCGGGCAGGTCCTCAACGCACGCGGCCGGTTCGGCGCGATGATGTGGGCGCCGGTTCTCAACAACCTGGTCGTCATGACCGTGTTCGGCCTGTACCTGGCCTTCGCCACGGGCGGCGGGGGCACGCTCACCCCTGCCGGGACCGCCCTGCTCGGCTGGGGCACCACCGCCGGCATCGCCGTCCAGACCCTCGCCCTCCTCCCCGCGCTGCGCGCGGCGGGGTTCCGCTGGCGGCCCCGCTTCGACTGGCGCGGCAGCGGACTGACCCGCCCCTTGCGGTCGGCCTTCTGGCTGGTGCTGCTGGTGCTGGCCAACCAGGCCGCCTACTGGGTCACCACCCGGCTGGCCACGACCGCGGGCCTCGAAGGCGGCCCCGGGTACAGCGCGTACAACAACGCCTATGTCCTGTGGGTCGTACCGCACGGCATCATCACGGTCTCCCTGGTGACCGCACTGATGCCCCGGATGAGCGCGGCCGCCGCCGACGGGGACACCGCCGCCCTGCGGCGCGACGTCTCCCGGGCGTTGCGCACCTCCGCGTCCGCCGTCGTACCCGCCGCGTGCATGCTGCTCGCCCTCGCCCAGCCGGTGATGGCCCTCGTCTTCGGGTACGGCAGGACCAGCGCCGACGACACCGCGGCCATGGCCGCGATCCTGACGGCCTTCGCGCCCGGGCTCGTCGCCATGTCGGGCCAGTACGTGCTGTCCCGCACCTTCTACGCACTCTCCGACACCCGTACGCCGTTCCTGCTCAACCTGGTGATCGTCGCCCTCAACGCGGGACTGTCCGTGGCAGCCGCCCACCTGCTGCCCGCCCGCTGGGCCGTGACCGGCATGGCCGCGGCGTACTCGGTGGCGCTGTGCGCGGGCTGGGCGGTGACCGCCCGGGTGCTGAGCCGCCGTCTCGCCGTCGCCCGTCCGCTGCGCTCGACCGCCGTGGGAACGCACGCGCGGCTCGTCCTCGCCGCCGTGCCCGCCACCGTGCTGGGCCACCTGGCCGCGCTGGGCGCCGCACGGGCGGGAGCCCTCGCCGCCGCAACCGCCGGGGCCGCCGTCGTCGTGCTCACCTTCGCCCTGCTCGCCCGCCCGCTGCGGCTCGCCGAACTCGACGCCCTGCTCTCCGGCGTACGCCGGAGAGCGACCCGGACCTGACCACCACCGAGGGAGAACTGCCCATGCCCCGCGTGCTCCTCATCGAGGACGACCCTTCCGTGCGCGAAGGAGTCGAGCTCGGTCTGCGCCGCCGTGGACACGAGGTACGGGTGGCCGCGACCGGTGAGGCCGGTCTCGCCGCGCTGGCCGAATTCCGGCCCGACCTGCTGCTGCTGGACCTGATGCTCCCCGGCATGAACGGGGTGCAGGTCTGCCGGCGGGTCCGCGAGCGGAGCCAGTTGCCGATCATCATGCTCACCGCGCGGGGCGACGACTTCGACGTGGTGATCGGCCTGGAGGCCGGTGCCGACGACTACATCGTCAAGCCCGCCCGCACCGAGGTGATCGAGGCCCGGATCTGCGCCGTGCTGCGCCGCATCGACCACACCGGCCAGGGCCGGACGGCCATCGAGGTCCACGACGAACTGACCGTCGACCGGACCGGACTGAGCGTGACCAAGTCCGGCAGGCACCTCGCGCTGGCCCCCTCCGAGCTCAAGCTGCTGCTCCATCTGTCCGCCGCCCCCGAGCAGGTGTTCAGCAGACAGCAGCTGCTGGAACACGTGTGGGAGCACAGCTTCCACGCCGACGCACGACTGGTCGACGCCTGCGTCGCACGGCTGCGCGGCAAGATCGAGGACGAGGTGGGCAGCCCCCGCTACATCCAGACGCTGCGGGGCTTCGGCTACCGTTTCGGACCGCTGTGACCTCCGGCCCCGGCCTGGCGCGGCGGCTCCTCGGCGGCCTCTTCGACGCCGGCGGCCGACGCCGCGCAGCCGACGACGGCACGCCCGGGGACGCTCCCGCGGGGCGGACGCGGGCCAGGGCGTTCGGATTGCGCACCCGGCTGGTGTTCGCCTTCCTGCTGGTCGCCGTCGTCAGCGCGGGCACCACGTCCGCGCTGACCTACCGCGAAGCCCGCAACGCCCTGCTGAAGACCGCCCAGGACACCGCGGTCTCCTCGTTCCGTGACCAGGTCCAGCAGACCGGCTGGGCCCTGCCCGTGCGGAGGGAGGGACTGGAGGAGACCCTGCGTGACATCGCCCGCAAGGGGAAGCCGCGCCCCTGGGTGGTCTTCGCGGAGTACGGCTCGGTCCGCGCCTCCTCCGGCGAGAATCCCGTCTCCACCGTCATCACCCCCGAACTGCGCCGCGCCGCACACGCCCACCCCAACGGCAGCTTCGAGCGGGTCGTGAAGGACGGCGTGCCCTACCTGACCATCGCCATGCCCACCGTCTTCAAGACCGGCCCCGAGGGCTCGCTGCCCAGCGGACTCGTCCTCTACGCCGTCATGCGGATGACCGACGAGCAGGTCGACGTCGACGCGCTTCTCGTGGCCGCCCGGGACGGCACCCTGCCCGGCCTCGCCATCGCGCTGCTCCCCGGCCTGATCGCCGCGCGCAGTGTGCTGCGGCCGGTGCGGGAACTGCGCCAGGCCGCCCAGAGCATGGGCAGCGGCCGACTCGACACACGGATCACGGTGCGCGGCAGCGACGAACTGGCCGATCTCGCCCGCACCTTCAACGATTCCGCCGGCAAACTCGAAGACTCCGTGAGCGAGTTGCGCGAGGCCGAGGCACGCGCCCGCCGCTTCGCCTCCGACGTCTCCCACGAGCTGCGCACGCCGCTCGCCGGAATGCTCGCCGTCACCGAGGTCCTCGACGAGGACGCCGGCCGGCTGGACCCCGACACCGCCCGCGCGGTCCGGCTGGTCAGCGCCGAGACCGGAAAGCTCGCCGTGCTCGTCGAGGACCTGATGGAGATCTCCCGCTTCGACGCCCGCGCCGCCGAACTCAACACCGACGAGGTCGACATCGCGGAGGCCATCGGCAAGACGCTGCAGAACCGGCACTGGACCGACGGCCGCGTCCGCACCGAGCTGCCCCCCGGCATCCGCGCCCGGCTCGACCCGCGCCGCTTCGACATCGTGATCGCCAACCTCGTCGGCAACGCCCTGCGGCACGGGGGCGCACCCGTCACCGTGAGCCTGCGCAGCGAGGCGCGCTCCCCCGGCCCGCCCGTGCTGATCACGCAGGTCGCCGACAGCGGACCCGGCATCCGTCCCGACGTGCTGCCGCGCATCTTCGACCGGTTCTACAAGGCCGACGCGGCCCGTGCCCGGTCGGCGGGCAGCGGCCTGGGCCTGGCGATCACCCGGGAGAACGTGCGGCTGCACGGCGGAACCGTCCGCGCGGGGAACCTTCCCGGAGGCGGTGCCGTCTTCACGGTCGAGATACCGCTCCACCTGGAGGAGGCCGGCGGATGAGGCGTGCGCGGACGTGGCGGCGTACCTGCGCGGTCGCCGTCGTGTCGGGGACGCTGCTGCTCGGCGGCTGCGGCATCCGGGAGACCGACGTGATCGAGGCGGGCGGTCCCGCCTCCGTCGAGGCGTTCGTCGACCACGACCACAAGATGCTGCTCTTCTTCCACTCCCGTGAAGGCGGGATCACTCCGGTGATCCGGTCCGCCCACTCCACGCTCGAGTACGGTCCCGAAGGCGGTCTGGTCGCCGGCCAGGACCCCACCGGCGCGGACACCCTGCCCGTGCCGACGGAGAAAGTGATCCTCGCGCTGCTCAGCGGTCCCGACGAACAGGACCGCAAAGCGGGGCTCGGCACATCCCTGCCCCCCGCCCCGCCCGCCGGAACACTTCGGGTGGAGGTCTCGCCCGGCGGCGAGAAGGTCATGACCGACCTGCCCATCGCACTGGGCGGACTGGGCCGGACCGCGCTGCGCCAGCTGATCTGCACCATCGCCTACAGCCACGACGCCGACGGCCGGGCCACCGTGCGGCTCACGGGACGGGACGGCACGTCGGCCTCGAGAACCTGCGGCCTCGACCCGGCGTCGGGACGACGACCTTGACGATCCGCGCCCCGGCACGGAGCAGCCCGCCGTACGCGCGGACCACGGCCACTCACCGCTGCCGGGAGAGCGAGGTCTCGCCTCCGGGTCCCGACGAGGCACCGGGCGTGGTCGGTCCCGTCGTCCCCGAGGACGCCGGAGCGCGCGCTGCGGAGGCCCGGTGGGTGGACCGCGTGCCCGCCGGGACCGGCCGGCCACGCACCCGGACCCCGCGGAGGTGAGGGCCGCCGCCTCAGGTCCCGGGTGTCACCTCCGACGGTGGTCCGGTGATGCCGTGTGTCTCGTCATCTGCCGCTCTGACCGTAGGGCTGGAGGAGCTGGTCAACGGGCGCGTAGTCGTCGGTGAGCAGTGGGGCGTCGCCGATCCAGGACGTGAGGTCGTCGCCCGTGGAGATTTTCCAGCCGGTCTTCCGGGCGTCCAGTGCTTCCTGCATCGCGCGCAGGCCGACTGTCCGGCTGGAGGCGACCATCACCAGATTGCCCCCCTCGGGGGTGACGCTCGGACGGAGGCCGATGTCACCGGGTTCACCGAGAAGGGCGACGTGCTCGAACGTCTCGCGCAGCGTGGCCGCTTCGGCGCGTGCGAAGGCCAGATCACCGTGATCGATGAGGTTGGCGACGTACAGGCCGTCCTCGTCGAGCACTCTCCGCACATCGGTCATCGCTTCCACCGTGGTGAGGTGCCACGGGACGCTGACGCCGCCGAAGGCGTCGCCCACGACGAGGTCGCGGCTGCCGGTGTCGAGTCGCCGCAGGCCCAGGCGGCCGTCCTCGGCGCGTACGTCGATACCGTGCCCCGGTCCCGGACCGAGCCGGTCGCGGTCGATGCGCACGACCCCGCTGTCGATCTCCGACACGAGGCTGCGCGTTCCGGGGCGCGTGGCCGCGAGGTAACGGGGCAGGGTGAGCCCGCCTCCGCCCAGGTGGTGGGCGGTGAGCGGATCCCCTTCGGGAAAGGCGGCATCGACCACCGACGCGATGGCGCGCACGTACCGGAACTTCAGGAACGTCGGGTCGTCGATGTCGACGTAGGAATGTCGCACGCCGTCCAGGACGAGTGTGCGGCCGCTGTCCCGGCCGGGGTCGGCGACGACCCGTGCGCAGTGGTACCTGGTCTCGACGTCGCAGCCGCCCGGCGCGACCGTGGTGGCGAGTCCCCCGGCAACGACCACCAGCGTCAGGGCAGGGGTGCCGCTCCACCTGCGCATCCGCCATTCGACCAGCGCCGAGCCGACCACCAGCAGTGTTCCCAGGCCGATCAGGATGCCGCTGACCGGTAACCGCGACACGAGGACGAAACCGGTCAGGACGGTACCGAAGATGGCACCGACGGTTCCGACGCCGGACAGCCGACCGACGACCGTTCCGGTTTCGGCGAGGCTGGTGAGGCGCAGCTTGGTCACCATGGGCGTCACCGCGGACAGCAGAGCGCCCGGCACGAGGATGGTCAGCGACGCGATCAGCAGGAGCACTGCGGGTGCCCACTCCGCCGTGCCGCGCAGCACGGCAGGGGTGAGCGCCACGACCGCTCCCGACACTCCCAGCGAGGGGCCCAGGAGCCGACGCGGATCGGCCTGATCGGCGGTGCGCCCGCCCAGCCATGAGCCCAGAGCGATCGCTGTGAGGGCGATGCCGATCACCATGGTGCTGGTCTCGAGAGTGAGGCCGAGGTAGGGAGCCAGCAGTCGCAAGGCGACGATCTCGACCACCAGGACCGCGGCCGAGGACCCGAAGACGAGCACGGCGGCAACACGCGGACCCAGGACGTGGTTTCGAGGCGCGCCCTCGACGACAGACGAGGAAGGCAATCCGGTCACGGGCGACATCTTTCCACGTGCCTCGTCGACCGGGCGCTGCAACGAGAGTCCCGCCGCCTTCAGGGTGTCTGCCGAGGTGCTGCACGGCGGGCGGTGACACGTCGGTCACGGTTGCGTCGTTCTCCGCTGCGGCAAGCCGCATTCAGCCGGACTCCCCTGAGGGCGCGGGCGGCGCATTCGTCCTCGTCTCGAACATCGAGAGGTCTTCGGAGCGCGGACGTGTTGCCGCGGCGGCCCTGGTCCCTGGTCGGGCTTCCGCTCGCCGGCGCCGGCGTCCTCGATGTCGAAGAGGCGGGCCGCGTACGGGGGGGGTGGCAGGACGAGGGTGAGGGGACGGATGCGGGTGACTCGGGTCCACGCGTCACCCCGAAGACCGGGCTACTGCTCCGGAGTCCCGGTGTGCCGGCAGCGCACGGCGAGGGCCGCGATGTCGTCGTCGAGCCGTCCGCCCGCGTAGTGGAGCAGGTCCGCGTGGAGCCGGTCCAGCAGCTCA
>NZ_JBHYVC010000047.1:0-59507 GCF_042749965.1 Streptomyces sp. NPDC059454
GCCTCCCCCGACTCCGTGGGGGCCCCCGCCCGGAGACTCCGGGCGGGGGCACCGACGTATGCGGCAGAGGACCGCGTCGGTCAGCGGGGGATCACGCCGGCGGCTGCGGGTTGACCGCAGTCCACGGGGACGTGCACACCAGCTGGTTCCCGGGGACGCTGCAGAACGTCTCGACCACCGTGCCGGTGGTGGTGATCACCTGGACGTTCAGCGTGTTCCCCTGTTCGCTCACCGTGACGGTGCAGCCGTTCGTCGGGGCGTTCTGGTTGTCCGACAGGTTCGACCACGTGTACGCGCCCGGGCCCGGCTGGAGGTTCCGCGTGCCGACCGAGATCTCTCGGTCGGGGTTGATGACGCCGGTGTACTGCTGCGAGCCGCGGTTGTAGCTGTCGATGCTCACGCACGGCCCGGCGGGCCCGGGAGGACCGGAAGGTCCGGGGGGCCCGGGAGGACCGGAAGGTCCGGGGGGCCCGGGAGGACCGGAAGGTCCGGGGGGCCCGGGGGGCCCGGGAGGCCCGGGCGGACCAGGGGGCCCCTGCTCGCCCTTGCAGAGGTGGTGATGGCTGTAGTCGCACTTGCCGGGGTCGTAGGCGTCCCGGCTGGGGCCGGGTGTCGCCGAGACCCCGGACGGCGAGACGCCGACCAGTGTCGTGGCGAAAACCATCGCGCCACCCAGTCGAAGAGCATGCCGTCGGGCGAAGGCCCGGGGGCGCGAGGGTCTGGACCGTTTGACTCGCATCATCGTCGCTTGTGTCCCGTCTGACTCAAGGGAAGTTGCACGATCATTTTGATACGGACAAATCACCCACAGCACAGGAGATACGCCATCTGATCCGAAAATCGCATGAAACCACCCGCCCGGCGCAGAGAGAGCGGCGTGTAAGTCTTGTCTCACCTGCGCGAAAGCATCAGCGAGCGCCCCTCAACCACGGCGGACCGGCCTTATTGTCTAAGCGTCAAACGCCTCTAAGGAGCCCTCATGACAGCGCCCGTCGTCCACTCGCTGCGCGAACAGATCCGCGAGCACATCCTCGAGGGGATCATCAGTGGACGCTGGCAGCCGGGCGAGCGGATCGTGGAGCGGCGGATCGCGACCGAGCTGGAGGTCAGCCAGACGCCGGTGCGGGAGGCGCTGCGCGAGCTGGAGTCGCTGCGCCTGATCGAGTCGGCGCCGAACAAGGGCGTACGGGTGCGCAACCTGACGGCCGCCGACCTGGAGGAGAGCTACCCGGTCCGGGCCGGCCTGGAGGCGATCGCGGCGGAGCTGGCGGCGGAGCGGCTGGCACGGGACTGCTCGGCACTGGAGCCGCACGTCGCCGCCCTGTACGAGGCCGACCGCACGGTCGACGGAACGGGTCAGGTGCGGCACACGGTCGCCTTCCACCGCGAGCTGGTCCGCGCGGCCGGCAACTCGGTGCTGCTGCACACCTGGGAGGGTCTGGGCATCGAGGTCTTCACCGCGCTGTCCATCCGCTGGCTGGGCACGGTCCAGCAGTCGTACGCCGAGGAGCACGAGGAACTGGTAGCCGCGTTCCACAGGCGGGACCCGCGCATCGCGGAGCTCGTGAAGGCGCACGTCCTGGGGTGCGCGCCGCGGCCCTGACCCGGCTCCCACCCGAGCGGACCCTCGCTCACACACCCGCCCACCTGGAAAAACGCGGCGAAGAAGCGTCACCGAGTGCCACTCTCCAAGGCACCGCGTGCCTACTTTCTCGTTATCAAGAGATTATCGCTCTCAACCCTTTGATCGATCATCGATCAGGGGGTTACAGTCACCCGGGGCTCGCACCCGAGCCCTCCGCCCTGTCCTGCCAAAGACCAAGGGCACCCCCGAACCCTTACCGATGAGGGAACCCCCTTCGACTGAGGAAGGCGGCGACATGACCGACCCCAACGCCATCCAGCCGAGCGAGCTCGACCAGCTCCCGGACCGCGACCCCGAGGAGACCGCCGAGTGGCAGGCCTCCCTGGACGCCGTCACCGAGGCGGCCGGGCCGCACCGTGCCGCGTACCTGATGCGCCGCACGCTGGAGCGTGCCGAGGGAGCCGGCCTCGCGCTGCCGAAGCTCCTCGAGACGGACTACGTCAACACCATCCCCACCGCCGCCGAGCCCGCCGTGGACGGCGACGAGGCGCTGGAGCAGCGCATCACCGCCTGGAACCGCTGGAACGCGGCGGCCATGGTGACCCGCGGCAGCAAGTACGGCGTCGGCGGCCACATCGCCACCTTCGCCTCCGCGGCCTGGCTCTACGAGACCGGCTTCAACCACTTCTTCCACGGCAAGGAGCGTGACGGCTCCGGCGACCAGCTCTACATCCAGGGCCACGCCTCCCCCGGCATCTACGCCCGTGCCTTCCTCGACGGCCGGATCAGCGAGCAGCAGCTCGACAACTTCCGCCGTGAGGCGGGCGGCAACGGCCTGCCGTCGTACCCGCACCCGCGCCGTCTGCCCTGGCTGTGGGAGTTCCCCACCGTCTCCATGGGCCTCGGCCCGATCTCCGCGATCTACCAGGCGCGCTTCAACCGCTACCTGACCAGCCGCGGCATCAAGGACGTCTCCGACTCCCACGTGTGGGCGTTCCTCGGCGACGGCGAGATGGACGAGCCCGAGTCGACGACCGCGCTCACCCTCGCCTCCCGCGAGCAGCTGGACAACCTGACCTTCGTCGTCAACTGCAACCTGCAGCGCCTCGACGGTCCGGTCCGCGCCAACTTCAAGATCGTGCAGGAGCTGGAGGCCCAGTTCCGCGGCGCCGGCTGGAACGTCATCAAGACCCTGTGGGGCACGGCGTGGGACGAGCTGTTCCGGCTCGACACCACCGGCGCGCTGGTCCGCCGGCTCCGCGAGGTGCCGGACGCGCAGGTGCAGACGTACCAGACGCGGAACGCCGCCTACATCCGCGAGGACTTCTTCGGCAAGGACCCGGCGCTCGCCGAGATGGCGAAGCTGCTGAGCGACGACAAGATCCTCGAGTGCTTCCACCTCTCGCGCGGCGGCCACGAGTCCCGCAAGGTGTACGCCGCCTACAAGGCCGCGCTCGCCCACAAGGGCGCGCCGACCGTGATCCTGGCGCAGACCGTCAAGGGCCACACCCTCGGTGAGGGCTTCGCCTCCAAGAACGCCAACCACCAGATGAAGAAGCTGACGGTGGACGAGTTCAAGGCGATGCGCGACCGGCTGGAGCTGCCGGTCTCGGACGCGCAGTTCGTCGACGGTGTGGTTCCCTACGTCCACCCGGGCGCCGACTCCCCCGAGGTCCGCTACCTCCAGGAGCGCCGCGCGGCGCTCGGCGGTCCGGCCCCGGCCCGCCGCGTCCACCCGGTGGCGCCGCTGCCGCAGCCCGCCGACAAGGCGTTCGCCGCCTTCGACAAGGGCTCAGGATCGCAGAACGTGGCCACCACCATGGCCTTCGTCCGCCTGGTCAAGGACCTGGTCCGCGACAAGGAGACCGGTAAGCGCTGGGTGCCGATCGTCCCCGACGAGGCGCGCACCTTCGGCATGGAGAGCCTCTTCCCGTCCCTCGGCATCTACTCGCCGATGGGCCAGACGTACGAGCCGGTCGACCGCGACCAGCTGATGTACTACAAGGAAGCCAAGAACGGGCAGATCTTCAACGAGGGCATCACCGAGGCCGGCGCCATGGCCGAGTTCGTCGCCGCCTCGACGTCGTACGCGACGCACGGCGAGACGATGATCCCGTTCTACATCTACTACTCGATGTTCGGCTGGCAGCGCACCGGCGACCAGATGTGGCAGCTCGGCGACCAGATGGGCCGCGGCTTCCTGGTCGGCGCCACGGCGGGCCGTACGACGCTGACGGGCGAGGGCCTGCAGCACGCCGACGGCCACTCCCCGGTCATCGCGGCGACCAACCCGGCGGCGCTGACGTACGACCCGGCGTTCGCGTACGAGATCGGCGTCATCGTCAAGGAGGGTCTGCGCCGGATGTTCGGCGAGGCCCTGCCCGACGAGGACCAGGACGTCTTCTACTACCTGACGGTCTACAACGAGCCGCTGCCGCAGCCCGCCAAGCCGTCGGCCGCCGGCATCGACGAGGGCATCGTCAAGGGCCTGTACCGCTTCAACACGGCGGAGTCCGCGGGCCTGTCCCCGGCCGCGAACGCGCCGCGCATCCAGCTGCTCGGCTCCGGTACGGCGATCCACTGGGCGCTGAAGGCGCAGCAGCTGCTCTCCGAGGAGTGGGGTGTCGCGGCCGACGTGTGGTCCGCCACCTCGTGGACCGAGCTGCGCCGGGACGCCATGGAGGCGGACGAGGCGCTGCTGCGGGGCGAGGAGCGGGTGCCGTTCGTCCGGCAGGCGCTGCAGGGCGCCGAGGGCCCGGTGCTGGCGGTCTCCGACTACATGCGCCAGGTCCCGGACCAGATCGCGCAGTGGGTCGAGCAGGACTACTCGTCGCTGGGCGCCGACGGCTTCGGTCTGTCGGACACCCGTGACGCGGCCCGCCGCCACTTCGGCGTGGACGCCGAGTCCATCGTCGTCGCGGCCCTGGCCCAGCTCGCCCGGCGCGGCGAGGTCCAGGCGACGGCCGTGAAGGAAGCCCGCGAGAAGTACGGCCTGTAAGGCTCGGATCACGACAGGAGGCCCCCGCCCACTCGGCGGGGGCTTCTTGCATGATGGGCCCATGCGTGCTGCCCGGTTGATCAAGATGGTGCTGCTGCTCCAGTCCCGGCCTTCCATGACCGCCGCAGAGCTGGCGCGGGAGCTGGAGGTGTCGGAGCGGACGGTCACCCGGGACGCGCAGGCGCTGTCGGAGGCCGGGGTGCCGGTGTACGCGGACCGGGGGAGGGTCGGGGGCTACCGGCTGGTCGGCGGGTACCGGACGCGGCTGACGGGGCTGGCGCGCGGCGAGGCGGAGGCGCTGTTCCTGTCCGGGGTGCCGGGGGCGCTGCGTGAGATGGGCCTGGAGGACGCGGCCTCGGCGGCCCGGCTGAAGGTGTCGGCCGCCCTGCTGCCCTCCCTCCGGGACGCCTCCCGCACGGCGGCGCAGCGCTTCCATCTGGACGCCCCGAACTGGTTCCGCGAGCCGGTCACGCCCGAGCTGCTGCCGGCGGTCGCGGACGCGGTGTGGGACGACCGGCGGATCGCCGCCCGCTACCGGCGCGGCGAGAACGATGTGGAACGGGAGCTGGAGCCGTACGGGCTCGTCCTCAAGGCGGGCGTCTGGTACCTGTGCGCGCGGGTCTCCGCGCACGGGTCCTTCCGGGTGTACCGGATCGACCGGTTCACGGCGGTGGAGGCGGGCGGGGAACGCTTCGAGCGCTCGGCGGACTTCGATCTGCCCGCGTTCTGGGAGGAGCGGGCGGAGCAGTTCGCACGCTCGATCCTGCGCGCGGAGGTCGTGGTGCGGCTGTCGGCGGAGGGCGCGCGCCGGCTGCCGCACACCGTGGACCCGCCGACCGCGCGGGAGGCGCTGGCGCGGGCGGGCGAGCCGGACGACGAGGGGCGGGTGACGGTGACCCTGCCGGTGGAGTCCGAGGAGGTCGCCCGTACGCAGCTGACGGCGCTGGGGGCGGAGGTGGAGGTGCTGGCGCCCGCGACCCTGCGGGAGCGGTTCGCGGCGGAGGCCGTGCGGCTGGCGGAGCTGTACCGGCGGTGAAAGGCGAGGCCCCTTCCGCCCCCTGTGCTCTTTTCGCCCCCGCGGCCCCTTCCCGTCCCGTCCCCGGGGGCTTCGCCCCCGGACCCCCTTCGCGCGGTTCCCCGCGCCCCTGCGGGACGCGCCCCTTCCCGGCCGGTGCGCGTACTGCGGGTGCGTCCGCGGACCGCAGGGCCGATGCTTGACCTCGTGATGGACGAGACGGAGTTCTGGGAGTTGGTGGACGCCGCCCGTGAGGACGCCGGGGGTGATCCGGAGGAGCAGGCCGACCTGCTGGTGGAGCGGCTGCTGCGGCTGGACCCGGAGGCGGTCCTGGACTTCGCCCGTCACTTCGAGTCCCGCTACCACCGCGCCTACCACTGGGATCTGTGGGGCGCCGCGTGGCTGCTGCTGGGCGGGGCGAGCGACGACGCCTTCGACTACTTCCGGTGCTGGCTGATCGGCCAGGGCCGGGAGGTGTTCGAGGGGGCGCTGCACGACCCCGACGCGCTGGCCGGTCTGCTGGACGACTTCGACGAGGAGATCGACGGCGACGGCGAGGAGCTCGGCTACGCGGCGGACGAGGCGTACGAGCAGCTCACCGGCACGGTGGCGCCCGACCTCGAGCTGCCTTCGGCCCCCGCGGAGCCGGAGGGCACGCCGCTCGACTTCGAGAACGAGGCCCTGCTCGCCGAACGCTACCCGCGGCTGTGGGAGCGGTTCGGGAGCTGAGCGCCCTGCCGGTTCAAAGGCGCCGGTGGGGAGTCGGCGCGTGCCGCAGGGGGGCGGCGTTGGCCTGCATGAGGGCGGAGGCGGTGTGGGCCGCCGGGCCCAGGACGACGGCGGCGGCGGCGCACAGGGCCGTCCAGGGGCGGCGCAGCGCGTCCGCCCAGGTGGTACTTCGGTCGGGCGTGTCGTTCATGGGACCTGCTCTTCGTTCCGTGTGTCGTTGTTGTTCCGTACAGCGGTCCGGGTGTCGTCGGGCACGGTGTCCTCGGGCACGGTGTCCTCGGGCACGGTGTCCTCGGTCTCGCGTCCCTGGAGCCGGGCCGCCAGGGTCCTGATCTCCGGGAGGCGGGCCCTGAGGGCGGCGCCCGGGCAGTCGGTCATGTAGCCGTCGCTGTGGCCGGCGACCGCGGGCAGGGTGGCGGTGGTGCCGGCCGCGTAGCGGCTGCCGCCGTTGCTGGAGACCAGCCGGACGTCGGCGCGCGGGTCGGTGCCGGACGTGCCGAGTTTCCAGGCGGTCACGGCGGCGATCGCGCGCAGCATCTCCGGCGGCACCGGAACGCCCTCGGTGAAGGTGCCCAGGGCGGCGACCCCGGTGGTGCGGTGGTTGAAGCCCTGGGTGTGGGCGCCGGTGACGGGGCGGTCGGTGCCGCCCGCGCGGCCCTCGTAGACGGTGCCGCAGCGGTCGACGACGAAGTTGTAGCCGAGGTCGTCCCAGTCGCGGGCGCCGGTCTGGCCGTCGTACAGGCCCCGGATGATGCCGGGGGCGTCCGCGCAGTCGTAGTCGTTGGGCGAGTCGGTGTGGTGGACGAAGACGGCGACGACCTCGTCGTCGTAGCGCGGCGGCGGCTGTTCCCGCGCGGTGTCGCCCAGCCAGGCGGAGCGGGGTACGACGGTCGGCGCCGGCGCCTGATGGGCGGCCGTGACCCGCGCGGCGGCCCGGGCGGCGGAGTCCTCGGCGGCGTGCTCGACGCCGTAGGCGCACAGCACCAGGGCGACGGCGGCGGCCACGCCCGGCAGGCAGCCGAGCGGCGCCGTGACGGCCCGTGGCAGGCGCGGGGCGCCGGGCCCGCCGGGTATCCGGGGCCGGGGGGGGCCCCCGCCGGCCCGCCCGCGGGGGGCGGCGGTGAGGGCCGGGGGCTGGGGGGGGGCGCGGGCCCCCCGGGGTAGCCGGGGGGCCCGGCGCCTCCGCGCTCCGCGCGGTCTCCTGGGGACACGCATGGTCCCACTGTGGGCCGGTCCGCCCGGGTCCGCGATCCGTGCTGCTCCACCCGGTGGAACCATCGCCTCGGTCCGCGGCGTTTTCCCCGGTACACGCGCGCGTGGCCGCATTCCCGCGGCCGTCGCGCGCGGGGCTGATCACCGGGCCCCTCCCCCACGTATTGGTGGGCCGGTGGTCCCGAGAGAAAGGCGGCGCGCGTGGACCTGCTCGACATCCTGCTGTTGCTGGTCGTCCTGGCCTACGCGGCGTCCGGTTACCGGCGCGGGCTGCTGGCGGGCTGTGTCTCGCTGGCCGGTTTCGTGGGCGGTGCGGTCGTCGGCGTGTGGATCCTGCCGTGGGTGATGGACCTGGTGACGCCGGGGACGACCCGGGCGACGGTGACGGCCGTGTTCACGGTGCTGCTGCCGGCCGTGACGGGCCACGAGCTGGCGGGGCGGCTGGCGCTCAGGCTGCGGCGGGAGCTGGACCGGGGCCCGCTGCGGGTGGCGGACGGGGCCGGCGGGGCGGTGGCCAACTCGGTGGCCGTGCTGATCGTGGCGTGGGTGGTGGCGAGCGTGCTGGGCGCGTCCTCCTCCCCGCTGGTGACGTCGGCGATCCGGGACTCGCGGCTGCTGGGCGCGGTGCAGGACACCATGCCGGACACCACCCCGGGCTGGTTCTCGCGGGCCACGTCGGCGCTGACCGAGGCGGGTTTCCCGCAGGTCTTCAACCCGTTCGAGAACGAGTCGACCGCCGAGGTCGCCGCGCCCACCGGCGACAGCGTCACCGCGGCCGCCACCCGGGCCGCGCAGCGCGGCACGGTGAAGGTCGAGGGCGTCGCGGGCACCCAGGGCCGCGAGGGCAGCGGCTTCGTGTACGCGACGGAGCACGTGATGACCAACGCCCATGTGGTGGCCGGCATCGACGAGCCGACCGTGCGCGTGGGCGGGGTGGGACGGGCGTACGAGGCGCGGGTGGTGCTCTTCGACCCGCAGAAGGACGTGGCCGTGCTGTACGTGCCGGAGCTGCGGGCGCCCGTCCTGGAGTTCGACGACGACGCCGGGCGGGGTGACGCGGCGGTCGTCGCGGGCTACCCGCAGGACGGCGACCTCAACCTGCAGGCGGCGACGGTCGCCGGCCGGCTCCAGGCCCGGGGACAGAACATCTACAACGACGCGGCGGTCACCCGCGAGATCTACTCGATCCGTTCGACCGTCCGCCCCGGCAACTCCGGCGGCCCGCTGCTGACCACGGACGGCCGGGTGTACGGCGTGGTGTTCGCGCGTTCCACCTCGGACGCGGAGACC
The DNA here is from genome assembly GCF_042749965.1 of Streptomyces sp. NPDC059454. Taxonomy (NCBI): domain Bacteria; kingdom Bacillati; phylum Actinomycetota; class Actinomycetes; order Kitasatosporales; family Streptomycetaceae; genus Streptomyces; species Streptomyces sp. NPDC059454. The sequence goes on from NZ_JBHYVC010000047.1 coordinate 8,830, forward strand.
GGCTACGTGCTGACGGCGGACGAGGTGGCGGACGACGCCGGGCGCGCGGCGGACGCGACGGCGCCGGTGGACACCGGGGAGCCGGTGACGTCGTAGGCCTCGTGAGTCCCGTAGGCCTCGTATGCCCCGTGGACCTCACAGGCCTCGTCAGACCAGCGACCGCCCCATCATGACGTCGTCGACGTACTCGCCCCCGACGAAGAACTCCTCCGGCTGCACGCCCTCCACGACGAAGCCCTCGGACTCGTACAGCGTGCGGGCGGCGGTGTTGTGGCCGAGCACGCGCAGGGTGATCCGGCGGGCGCCGCGCTCCCGTGCCTCCGCGACGGCGGCCCGCACCAGGGCCCGGCCCACGCCCAGGCCACGTGCCTCCTCGGCGACGGCGAGGCCGCGGATCTGCCGTACGTGCGCGTTGGCGGCGAGTTCGGTGGCGAAGCCGAGGCGGACGTACCCCACGATCCGGCCCCCGTACTCGGCGACGAGGTGCTCCCGGGGCCCGGACCGCTCGCCGAAGAACGAGTCGTGCGCCGGCCGCGGGACGACGGCGTGCACGGTGGACCAGGTCTCCCGGTCGAGGCGGGCCAGCTCCTCCTCGTCACCGGAACGGGCGATGCGTATGGACGGCTCGGGCATGAGGACCACTGTACGGCCGGGTCCTGGCGCCCCGGCCGTGCGTTTCGAGCCGTACGGGGCAGGATGGACGCCATGGAACGTTCCCGAATCGCGGTGGCCGGTGCGTCCGGGCTCATCGGTGGCGCGCTGGCTCGGTCCCTGGCGGCGGACGGGCACGAGGTGGTCCGGCTGGTGCGGGGCACGCCCCGGGCGGCGGACGAGGTCCGGTGGGACCCGGAGCGCGGGTCGGTGGACGCGGCCGGCCTCGCCGGGTGCGACGCGGTGGTCAATCTGGCCGGGGCCGGGGTCGGCGCCCGGCGCTGGACGGCGGCCTACAAGGCACGGATCAGGACCAGCCGGGTCGGTGGCACCACCGCGCTCGCCGAGGCCGTCGCCGGGCTGCCCGAGGACGTACGGCCCCGGGTGTTCCTCAACGGCAGCGCGATCGGCTACTACGGCGAGACCGGTGACCGGACGGTGGACGAGAGCGCGCCGCCGGGCGAGGGCTTCCTGCCGGAGCTGTGCGTCGAGTGGGAGGCGGCCGCGGCGCCGGCGCGGGAGGCGGGCGTGCGGACGGTGTTCGCGCGCACCGGTCTTGTGGTGGCGCGCGGGGGCGGGGCGTGGGGCAGGCTCTTCCCGCTGTTCCGGGCCGGGCTGGGCGGGCGGCTGGGTGACGGGCGCCAGTACTGGTCGTTCGTCGCGCTGCACGACGAGGTGGCCGCGCTGCGCCATCTGCTGGACGCCGACGGGCTGTCCGGGCCGTTCAACCTGACCGCCCCGCACCCGGTGACCAACCGTGAGATCACCGGGGCGATGGCGCGCGTGCTGCACCGGCCGGCGGTGTTCGCGGTGCCGGCACCGGTGCTGCGGACGGTGCTCGGGGAGATGGCCGGGGACGTCCTCGGCAGCGCCCGGGTGCTGCCGGCGCGGCTGCTGGAGTCCGGCTTCCGGTTCGCGTTCCCCCGGATCGAGGGGGCGGTCCGGGCGGCGCTGTGAGCGCGCCCGTGCGACCGCGGCCCGCCCGGAACCGGTCCGGCTCCGATCCCTCTGCGACCACAACGCGCCCGTCCGGCGTGCGCATGCGACCGTCGTGCGCCCGTGCTCTGTCCATGCGCGACTGACCAGGTGCCCGGCCACGGCCCTAACCTCGACCCGAACTCGGGTATCCCTGGGGCCTGTTGAGGGCATGACGTCTCCAGCGCCCGCGCAACCTCGAGGAGGGGCACGTGCTTGAGCCCACGTACCAGGCGGACGTCGTCGTCGTGGGAGCCGGGGTCGCCGGACTCTCCGCGGCGCGACGACTGACCAGCGCAGGAGTCACCACCCTGGTCCTGGAGGCCGCCCATGAGGTGGGCGGCCGGATGGCGACCGAGAAGGTCGACGGCTTCCGGCTCGACCGGATCGGACGGCTGCTGTCCACGGCGTATCCCGAACTACGGCCGGCCGCGGGCCTCGACGGGCTGGTGCTGCGGCCCTTCGCGCCCGGCGTCCTGCTGCACAGCGACGGACGGCACCATCGTGCGGGCGTGCAGCCGGGCGCGAAGGGGGCGCGGAGCGCGAGAGGCGCACTCCATGCCGTGCGCGCCCTGGCGAGCGCCCCACGGCCGGGAGGCGGGCCCAGGAGGCCGGTGGCGGTGCCCGGTCGGCAGGTGTCCGTGCCCCGCAGCCGCACCGGCGCCCCACTGGGCACGGCGGTCGACCAGGCCCGTCTGGGCGCCGCGTTCAGCAGGCTCGCGGGCACGCCGGTGGAACGGCTGCTGGCCCGGCCCGAGACCACGGCGGCCGAGGCGCTGCCGGCCCGGGGCCTGCCCGCCCGGACCATCGACGGCTTTCTGCGCCCCCTGCTCGCCGCCCTGCTGTGCGATCCGGATCTCACCACGTCCAGCCGGTGCGCGGATCTGGCGCTGCGGGCGTTCGCGAGCGGGCGGCTGTGTGTGCCGGAGGGCGGTGCCGAGGCGCTGCCGCGGCAGCTGGCGCGGACGCTGCCGCCGGGCACGGTGCACACGGGGGTGCGGGTCACCTCCGTGTCGACGACCTCGGTGACCACCGCGGAACACGGGGAGTTCCGGTGCGGCGCGGTGCTGATCGCGACCGGGGCGCGGGCCGCCGCCGAGCTGCTGCCCGGACTGCGGGTGCCGGACTTCCACCCCGTGACGGTGGTGCACCACAGCACCGACGAGGCCCCGGGGACCGGTGCCTCGCTGCTGCTCGACGCCGAGCGGGGCGGGCCGGTGGCGCACACGGCGGTCGTCAGCCACGTCGACCCGTCCCGGGCCCCGGCCGGACGCACGCTGGTCGGCTCGACGGTCCTGGGGCCGCCCGCACCGGGGATCGACACGGCCGTACGCATGCACCTGGCCCGGCTGTACGGCGTGTCGACGGCGCGCTGGGAGACGCTGGGCGTGCACCACACCGCGGAAGCGGTGCCGGCGATGCGGCCGCCGCACGATCTGCGGCGGCCGGTGCGGTTGCTGGCGGGGCTGTACGTGTGCGGCGACCACCGGGACACCGGGACGGTGCAGGGGGCGCTGCACTCGGCGCACCGGGCGGCGGCGGCGATCCTGACGGATCTGGGGGCGAACCGTCCCCTGCACGCGGCGGAGCCCGCGCCCACGGCTCGGGTGGCCTGAGGCTCGCGCCGGAGTGAGCCGGGGGTGGGCCTGCGCCCCGGCGCCGTACCGGTGCCCCGTGCTGGAGTGGGCCGGGGGGTGGTTGCGCGGCCCGGCGCTTGCGGGGTGCCGTCGCGCCCACCCGTGCCGCCCAGCGGCACGACTGCCCGCGGGCACACGGACACGCGGGTACGTGAACACGCGTGGCACACGGACGCGCGGGTACGTGGACACGCGTGGCACACGGACGCGCGGGTACGTGGACACGCGTGGCACGCGGACACGCGTGGCACGCGGGCACACGGGGCAGCACGAGGCACGCGGGCTCGGGCCCCGGGGCGTCAGCCGTATGCCGCGATCCTGTCGCGGTACGTGCGCACCGGAGCCGCGTCCCGGTACGGCTCCAGCCTCCGTTCGAAGTCCCGGACGTACTCGACGGCCCGCACCGACCGCATCTCCGCCGCCTGACCGGCCGCCTCGGCGGCCAGCTGGCACGCCTGGTCCAGCTCCCCCAGGCCGAGCCGGGCGGTCGCCAGCACCATCCGGCAGAAGAGCCGGCTCCGGGCGTACCCCGGCGCCCGCAGCTGCAGCGACCGCTCCGCGTGCTGCGCGGCGGCCCGGAACTGCTGCAGATCCCGGTGGCAGTGCCCGAACTCGTCGGCGAGCTGCGCCTCGTCGAAGAAGCGTGCCCAGTACGGAACCTCGTCACCGGGCCGCGCGCCCTCCAGCGCCCGCTCCGCGCGCACCAGCGCCGCCGTACAGGCCCGCACCTCCCCCAGCACCCCGTGCCCCCGTGCCTCGGCCGCGTGCAGCAGCGCCTGCACCACCGAAGGCCCTGACCCACCCGCCCCCTGCTGGGCGACCCGCGCCAGCTGCACGGCCTCCCGCCCGTGCCCGAGGTAGACGGCCTGCCGGCTCATGGTGACCAGGACGTACGCACCGTAGGACCGGTCCCCGGCCGCCTGTGCCAGCCGGAGCGCCTGCACGAAGTACCGCTGGGCGAGCCCGTGCGCGGCGATGTCGTACGACGTCCAGCCGGCCAGCCGGGTCAGATCCGCGGCGGCCGCGAACAGCCGGCGGCCGGTCTGCTCGCCGTACGTGCCGCGCAGCATCGGCTCGCACTCGTGCTCCAGGTACCGCACGAGAGCCTGGCGGGCGTGCCCTCCGCCGTACGCGTCGTCGAGCGTGCGGAACAGCTCACCGACCGAACGCAGCGCCGCGATGTCACCGCCGGTGACCCGGTGCCCCGGACCTCGTTCGGCCGCGGTCCGGCGGCGCGCGAGCAGTTCGGCCGGCCGGACCGGCGGCCGGCCGCCCTGTGCCGGAACCCGTACCGGCGGCTCCGCCCGGGCCACCCTCTCGTCGGCGCGTCCGATCAGCCAGTCCCGGCTCGGCACGACCAGCCCCGCCGAGGTGAAGGCGATCTTCCGCAGCTCGGCGTGGCTGCCGGAGTCCTTGCGCCACAGCCCGCTGACGATGTCGACGGCCTCTTCGGGGGTGGCGGCGAACTCCAGCCCCGCGTAGACCGGCGCGCAGGCGTCCAGTCCCAGGTCCTGCGCGGTCAGGCGGCGGCCCAGACGCCGGGTGAAGACCTCGGCGATCAGCGCCGGTGTGGTGCCCCTCGGCTGCTGCCCGCGCAGCCAGCGGGTGACGGACGTCTTGTCGTATCTCAGGTCGAGCCCGTGTTCGAGACCGAGCTGGTCCACGCGACGGGCGAGTCCCGCGTTGGAGAACCCCGCTTCTGCGATGAGCGCGGCGAGCTGTCGGTTGGGGGTGCGCTGCGCGGGTCGTTCCGTCATCTGTGGTGCGGTCTCCTGCCTTCCGGCTGAGCGAGGTGCCCGGATCGCCTGTGAGCAGCCCTTATGGCCACACGGACGGCGTGAATGTAGCGGAGAGTGAACACCCGATCGCGGGCTTCGCCCGGCATTCATCCGATCGTGTGAGGATTGCCCGGAAGCTGACGACCGCCCCCCGGCCGGACGGCTGCCGATCGGCACCCGCTCGAACGGTCGTACAGTGGCGTGGGCGCGTTTCGTGCCTGACGACCTTCTAGGGAGGCGCTTGCCGTGAGCGAGTTGCGGTTCGTGCGGATGGGCTTCGGGGCCGAGGCCGTGGACTACCGGCTGGCCTGGGACGAACAGCGCCGGGTGCACGCGGCACGGTTCGCCGACGAGGTGCCCGACACCGTGATCCTCCTGGAACACCCCCCGGTCTACACGGCCGGCCGCCGCACCGAGGACAGTGAGCGCCCCCTCGACGGCACCCCGGTCATCGACGTGGACCGCGGCGGCAAGATCACCTGGCACGGCCCCGGCCAGCTCGTGGGCTACCCGATCCAGAAGCTGCCCCGCCCGGTGGACGTGGTCGCGCACGTCCGCCGCCTGGAGGAGGCCCTGATCCGCACCTGCGCGGAGTTCGGCCTGGAGACCACCCGGGTCGAGGGCCGCAGCGGGGTGTGGGTGCTGGGCGACCCGGTGGAACAGCGCCCCGCGCTCGGCGGGCTCTCCCTGGACTTCGACCCGAGGCTGGACGACGACGAGTTCGACCCCCGCCTCGACGGCCCGGAGTACGCGCCCTCCAACGCCGGCCAGCGCCGCGAGGACCGCAAGATCGCCGCGATCGGCATCCGCGTGGCCAAGGGCGTCACGATGCACGGCTTCGCGCTGAACGTGAACCCCGACAACAAGTGGTTCGACAGGATCATCCCGTGCGGCATCCGCGACGCGGGCGTCGCCTCCCTGGCGAACGAGCTGGGCCGCGACATCACGATCGACGAGGTGCTCCCCGTCGTGGAGCGCCACCTCCGGGACATCCTGGAGAACGCGGAACCGAAGCCCCGGGTGATCGAGAAGGCACCAGTGGCATAAAACCGCCGCGTCCGGCGTTCCGAGTCACGGCGGCTCAGGCCGGATCGGGGGTTGCGGACGACAGCCGTCAGCAGGCGGACACCCCGCCGGGCATTCAAATCAACGGGCGTACGCTTGAGCACGCCGAAGAATCAATCGCTAGGGAGCCGGTCGTGTCCGCAGTCGCACCCGACGGACGCAAGATGCTGCGCCTGGAGGTCCGCAACAGCCAGACCCCCATCGAGCGCAAGCCCGAGTGGATCAAGACCCGGGCGAAAATGGGCCCCGAGTACTCCAAGATGCAGAACCTCGTCAAGAGCGAGGGGCTGCACACGGTCTGCCAGGAAGCCGGCTGTCCGAACATCTACGAGTGCTGGGAGGACCGCGAGGCGACCTTCCTGATCGGCGGCGACCAGTGCACCCGGCGCTGCGACTTCTGCCAGATCGACACCGGCAGGCCCGAGGCCCTGGACCGTGACGAGCCGCGCCGCGTGGGCGAGTCGGTCGTCACCATGGACCTGAACTACGCCACCATCACCGGCGTCGCCCGCGACGACCTGGAGGACGGCGGCGCCTGGCTGTACGCCGAGACCGTGCGCCAGATCCACGCGCAGACGGCGGGCCGCGCGGACGGCCGCACCAAGGTCGAGCTGCTGGCACCCGACTTCAACGCGGTCCCCGAGCAGCTGGCGGAGGTCTTCTCCTCCCGCCCCGAGGTGTTCGCGCACAACGTCGAGACGGTGCCCCGGATCTTCAAGCGGATCCGCCCCGGCTTCCGCTACGACCGTTCCCTGAAGGTCATCACCGACGCCCGCGACTACGGCCTGGTGACCAAGTCCAACCTGATCCTCGGCATGGGCGAGACCCGCGAGGAGGTCAGCGAGGCGCTGAAGCAGCTGCACGACGCCGGCTGCGAGCTGGTCACCATCACGCAGTACCTGCGGCCCTCCGTGCGCCACCACCCCGTGGAGCGCTGGGTGAAGCCGCACGAGTTCGTGGAGCTGAAGGAGGAGGCCGAGCAGATCGGCTTCTCCGGTGTGATGTCCGGCCCGCTGGTCCGTTCCTCGTACCGCGCCGGCCGCCTTTACCGGATGGCCGTCGAGAAGCGCGGCGCCTACGTGGCCTCGCAGGCCGTCTGAGCCCCGCAGCAGCCCGGACCGAGCGCGTGTGAATTCACGCACAAGGCCCTACCCACCAGTAGTGGCCGAGACGACGCGGTCCCGACCGTCCTCGCAGATGAGGGCACAGGTCGGGGCCGCGTCGGCGTTCCGGACCCCCCACCGAGGCTTCATGCCTGTTTGACCGGTCGGTCACGTCCTGGTAACACCAGTCAGTGAGCCTGGAATCACAGCACGTACACCCCTGTCCGCCGGTACCGAGGGAGACCTCCGCCATGCAGGCCGCGCCCGTCCGCGCCACCGCCATCCCGTCCTTCACCACCGCACTGCGCGCCGTCGAGTCGCTGCTGATGAGCGGCGGCCAGCGCACCGCCCGCCGCAACGCCTGGACCTCGGTACTGGAGGACCGCCGCCGCGCCAAGGACCGGGTCGAGGCAGAGCGCGTCCTCGACCAGACCCCGGGCACCCCGCCCCTGAGCACCCTTCCGTTGAGCACTCCGTCCCTGACGACCCGCCCCTGACCGATCGCCCCCGGCGGGGACACGTAGACTTCATGGCATGGCGAGGAAGGAAACCGCAGCGGACGCTGCGAACCCCGGGCGACTGAAGCAGATCGCCCTGACCTACAAGATGACCCGCAGGGCCGACAAGAAGATCGGTCTTGTACTCGCGGCTGTCGGAATCATCACCTTCGGTGTCTTCCTCGCGATCGGTTTCTTGCTCGGGTACCCCATCTATCTAGGCATCCTGGGCCTCCTGTTCGCCTTCCTCGCGACGGCGATCGTCTTCGGGCGCCGGGCCGAGCGGGCCGCCTTCGGGCAGATGGAGGGACAGCCGGGCGCCGCCGCGGCCGTGCTCGACAACATCGGCCGGGGCTGGACGACGACCCCCGCGGTGGCGATGAACCGCAGCCAGGACGTGGTGCACCGCGCGGTCGGCAAGGCCGGCATCGTGCTGGTCGCCGAGGGCAACCCGAACCGGGTGAAGAGCCTGCTGGCCGCCGAGAAGAAGAAGATGAACCGCATCGTCGCGGACGTCCCGGTGCACGACCTGATCGTGGGCACCGGCGAGGGTCAGGTGGAGCTGAAGAAGGTCCGCACGACCATGCTCAAGCTGCCCCGCGTGCTCACCGGCCCGCAGGTCACCGCGACCAACGACCGGCTGCGCGCCCTGGGCGACCTGATGAGCAACATGCCGCTGCCGAAGGGCCCGATGCCCAAGGGCATGAGACTGCCGAAGGGCGGCGGACCGAGGGGCCGCTGACCCACCCTTTCCTCCACGACGACGGGGCGCCGGAATCACTTCCGGCGCCCCGTCGTCGTATCCCGCCGTACCTCGTCGTATCCCGCCGTGGCCCGTCGGGAGCGGGTGTCAGATCCGCACCTCGACCGTGCGGGCCAGCCGGTCGTGCAGGCCGCGGCCGTCGCGGTCCCAGACGAGCGCGGGGACGGCGAGGCACAGCAGCGCTGAGCGCACCAGCCCGCGCAGCGGCTGGATCCGGCCGGTGCCGAGGGCGACCACCCGCAGCCCGAACAGGCGCTTGCCGGGCGTGAAGCCGACCGTGCCGACGGTGAGGACGCTCAGCACGAGGAACACCAGCAGCGCCCAGTTGCCGGTCGCCTGTCCGTCGTAGCCGTCGGTGATCAGACCGTATGCGATCAGGACGCACAGGCCCCAGTCCACGGCGAGGGCGCCGAGCCTGCGGCCGGGGCGTGCGATCGAGCCCGGTCCGTCCTCCGGCAGCCCCAGCTGCTCACCCCGGTAGCCGAACTCGGCACCGGCGTCCTCCAGGGCCGCGCGGGGCCCGGAGAGCCATGATCCGATTGCTTGCCTGTTGTCCACCCGTCCACGGTACTGCGCCCGGATATGACCACAGGACGGCGGGGTGCGCCGGGGCTACCGTGGGAGAGGAGCCGGTTAACTTGTGCGAAACAAATGGGTCACGCCCGAGAAATGACCCGTCCCTAGGGTCGAGGGGAGCGTGTGCCGGTCGCACCGGCCACACGAACGATCTACCACCCCGGCGGGACGGTCGGGAGTAGGAGGAGCTGGATGTTCCAGAACGCCGACGACGCCAAGAAGTACCTCGCGGACGAGGACGTCAAGTTCATCGACGTCCGGTTCTGCGACCTCCCGGGTGTGATGCAGCACGTCACGATCCCTGCCGAGGCGTTCGACCCGGACGAGGAGCTGGCGTTCGACGGATCGTCGATCCGCGGCTTCCAGGCCATCCACGAGTCCGACATGTCGCTGCGCGCGGACCTGTCGACCGCCCGGGTCGACCCGTTCCGCCGCGACAAGACGCTGAACATCAACTTCTTCATCCACGACCCGATCACGGGCGAGCAGTACTCCCGCGACCCGCGCAACGTGGCCAAGAAGGCCGAGGCGTACCTGGCCTCCACCGGGATCGCGGACACCGCGTACTTCGGCCCCGAGGCCGAGTTCTACGTCTTCGACAGCGTGCGTTTCAAGACGTCCGAGAACGAGTCCTTCTACCACATCGACTCCGAGGCGGGCGCCTGGAACACCGGTGCGCTGGAGGACAACCGCGGTTACAAGGTCCGCTACAAGGGCGGCTACTTCCCGGTCCCGCCGGTCGACCACTTCGCCGACCTGCGCGCCGAGATGTCCCTGGAGCTGGCCAAGGCCGGCCTGAAGGTCGAGCGCCAGCACCACGAGGTGGGCACCGCCGGCCAGGCCGAGATCAACTACAGGTTCAACACGCTGCTCGCCGCCGCGGACGACCTGCAGCTCTTCAAGTACATCGTGAAGAACGTCGCCTGGCGCAACGGCAAGACCGCGACCTTCATGCCGAAGCCGATCTTCGGTGACAACGGCTCGGGCATGCACGTCCACCAGTCGCTGTGGGCGGGCGGCGAGCCGCTCTTCTACGACGAGCAGGGCTACGCCGGCCTGTCGGACACCGCCCGCTACTACATCGGCGGCATCCTCAAGCACGCGCCGTCGCTGCTGGCCTTCACCAACCCGACGGTGAACTCGTACCACCGTCTGGTACCGGGCTTCGAGGCCCCGGTGAACCTGGTGTACTCGCAGCGCAACCGCTCCGCCGCGATGCGCATCCCGATCACCGGCTCCAACCCGAAGGCCAAGCGCGTCGAGTTCCGCGCCCCGGACGCCTCCGGCAACCCGTACCTGGCCTTCTCGGCCCTGCTGCTCGCGGGTCTGGACGGCATCAAGAACAAGATCGAGCCGGCCGAGCCGATCGACAAGGACCTCTACGAGCTGGCCCCCGAGGAGCACGCGGGCGTGGCCCAGGTCCCGACCTCCCTCGGCGCGGTCCTCGACCGCCTCGAGGCCGACCACGAGTTCCTCCTCCAGGGCGACGTCTTCACGCCGGACCTGATCGAGACGTGGATCGACTTCAAGCGCACCAACGAGATCGCCCCGCTCCAGCTCCGCCCGCACCCGCACGAGTTCGAGCTCTACTTCGACGTGTGACCGGCCCACGGCGCCCCCGCCCCTGGTTCCTCCAGGGGCGGGGGCGCCGTCGTGTGTCCGGAAAGCTTTCCTCTCCGTACGCGGAGAGGGATCCTTGATCTGACACCGTTGTTCGAGAGAAAGTCACGGGGATGTCCGAACGGGACGACGAGGCACGGGAGTTCGACCTCAAGTGGGCGGACGGCGCCGAGCACAAGGAGCCGTCGGCGCGGGCCCGGATGCTCGCCGCGCGCTGGAAGGACAACCCGCCAGGACCGGTCCCGTTCCGCGGCGAACCGGAGTACCGGGGATCGTCCGGCCGCTCGTCGTGGGTGTCGACGGCCGTGGTGCTCGGGTGCGTCGTCGCGGTGATCGTGCTGCTCGGCTACCTCGACTTCCGCCCCTACTGATCCCGGCTAGTCGCTCTGGCCGACGGCGACCGTCGGTGAGGTCCGGGAGGCGCGGAGGGCGGGCACCATTCCCGCGGCGGCGGTCACCAGGACGAGGGCGGTGAAGACCACCGCGAGTTCGCCTGCCGGGACGCTGAACGGGGCGCTCGTCTCGGCGACACGGACCACCAGCCAGGAGTACGGCACGCCGAGGGCCAGACCGAGGATCCCGCCCAGTACGCCGTAGAGCGCACATTCCACCGTGACCATGCGGTGCACGGCCGCTCCACTGAGGCCCAGGGCCCGCAACAGCCCGAACTCACGCTTGCGTTCGACGACGGTGAGACTCGCCGTGGTCGCGACTCCGGCGACCGCCACCAGGACGGTCAGGCCCAGGACCATGATCACTGTCGTGGCCATCGTCCGCAGGTCCTCCGAGCCCTCGGCCTGTCCGGCCGAGCTCTCGGCGACGACGCGGCCGTCGCCGCGTTCCGGGCCGGTCAACGTGTCGGTGATGGCCCGCTGTGCGCGTATCCGCCCCTGGGAGCCGTCTTCCGAGGCGTTGGCGGTGACCGTGGTGGGCGCGGCGTCCGCTCCCATACGGGTGAGATCCGCGGCGGGGACGAAGAAGTTCCCTCCGTAGGGTCCGGCTCCGGGCAGGGTCGCCGCCACGGTGAGGTCGACGGGGCGGCCCTCGAACTCCAGCGTCACGCGGTCGCCTGCCCGGACGCCGAGCCGGTGGGCGTGGTCGGCGTCCACGACGACGTGGGCGGGGTCGAGGTGGTCGAGGGAGCCGGTACGGGCGGTCAGGCTCACGCCGGAGCGGACGGTGCCGAGGTCGAGGTCGGAGATCGTCGCGCTGCTGGTGCCCTCGACGACCTCCGCCGTACGGAACGCGCTCACGTCGGCCAGTTCGGGGTGAGAGGCCAGATCGGCGGCCAGCGACCGGTCCAGCGACTCGCTGTCCCCCGCGTACAGGGAGAAGTCGGCGGGTGCCTCCACCGCCTGCCGGTAGCGCTCGTAGGCGTTCAGGGAGGCGAGGCAGGTCAGGGTCGAGCCGACCAGGCAGACGCCGAGGGCCACGACGACCGAGACCGAGGCCGCCCTGCCCGGCGCGCCCCCGACGCCCGCGACCGCGAGGCGGCCGGCCGCACCGGTGCGGCGCAGTGGCACGGCGACGGCCGACAGCACCGGCCGGACCAGACGGGGGCCGAGGGCGACCAGGGCCAGGAAGGCCAGTCCGCCCGAGAGCACCACGACGGTCAGCGCCGCGAACCGGTCGTACTCCGTGTCGCCCGGCTGGGGCAGCCCGTCGTACTGCTGCCGGGCGAGGAGCGCGGCGCCCGCCGCGCACAGCAGGCCCAGCAGGGTCCGGCCGACACCACTCACCGCGTCCTCTCCGGACGCCGCGCTGCGCAGGGCTTGCAGCGGGGAGACCCGTGAGGCGCTCAGGGACGGGGCCAGGACCGCCAGGACCGCCAGGAGGCCGGTGCCGAGAACCGTGAGGACGGCCTCCGTCGGCGGGAGGTGGGAGGGGACGGACAGGTCGTGCCCGAACCGCCCGGCGACCGGGGGGACGAGCCGCCCGCAGCCCCAGGCCGCCAGCACACCGGTCGCGCCGGCCAGCAGGCCGACCACCGCTCCTTCGACGACGAGCGCGGCGGCGAGCCGTCGCGGGGTCGCCCCGATGGCGCGCAGCAGCGCCAGCTGGCGTACGCGCCGTGCGAAGACGATGCGGAAGGTGGAGGTCGCGACGAGAACGGCCGCGCCGACGGCGACGGCGAGGAAGACGGTGACCAGCTCCAGGGTGTCCTTCGCCTCCGCCACCGCCTCGTCGGCCTCCTGGTCCCGCGCCTCGTCCCCGGGCCGTACCTGCGCTCCGGCCACCGCCTGCCGGATCCGCTCCGTCAGCTCCGTCAGCTCCGCGGACGCGGAACCGGACGCGGAGGACGCGGTGTCGGTGCGGATGTCGATGCGGGTATAGCCCGACACGCCGAGCAGTTCCCCGAGTCGGGGGCCGGGGGCGTACCCGGTGGGCTCCGTGTCGTTCGTGGCGGTGCTGCGGACGATGCCGCTGACCTCGACCGTCACCCGTCGGGTGCCGTCGCCGTCGGGTTCGGGCTGCAGCAGGGTGAGCGACGCCCCCGGAGCGAGGTCGTACTCCCGCGCGGCCCGCGTGTTGACGGCGAGCCGGCCCGGGCCGGAGGGGTACGTGCCTTTGACCAGCCGGACTTCCGCCAGGGCGCCGGTGCCCGGGTCCGCGGACAGAGCGAGGTAGCGTTCGACGGCGCTGCCGCCCAGCGGGCTGCCGCCGTCCATCCGGCCGACGGCCTCGGTGACCCCGGGCGTCTTCCGGATCTCCCGGAGGCGGGCCTCGCCGATCTCCTCCCCGTCGCCGGGCGTGACCACCAGCGACACCGCTTCGGGGGTGCCGCGGAACTTCTCGACGACGGTCGCGGTGATGATCTGCTGGGCCATCACGGCCCCGAAGACGACGAACGCCGCGATCAGCAGCGACAGTCCGGTCGCCATGAACCGTCCGGGCCGTCTCAGGAGCTCCGCCACCTGGGAGCCCAGAACGGTCGCGCGCCACGGGGTCCTCATCGCCGCCGCCCCCTGACGTCGGTGGCGAGTGCGGCGGCCCGTCCGGAGGGGGCCGCGTGTCCGGAGGGGGCCGCGTGCTCGTCCTTCACGACGCGTCCGTCCGCGAGGGTCAGCACCCGGTCCGCGTACCGGGCGGCCGCGGGGTCGTGGGTGACCATCACGACCGTCTGGCCGAGGTCGTCGACGGACCGGCGCAGCATGGTGAGGACTTCGGCGCCGGCCCGGGAGTCGAGGTTGCCGGTGGGTTCGTCGGCGAAGACCACGGCCGGCCGGGCCACCAGCGCCCGGGCCACGGCGACCCGCTGCTGCTGGCCCCCGGACAGTTCGGCGGGGCGGTGCGACACCCGGTGGGCGATGCCGAGGACTTCGCAGAGGTGGTCCACCAGCTCGCGGTCCGGGCGCCCGCCGGACATGGTGACGGGCAGCACGATGTTCTCGTAGGCCGTCAGCTGCGGCAGCAGGTTGAACGACTGGAAGACGAACCCGATCCGCTTCCGGCGCACCCGGGTCAGCTGCCGGTCGGACAGTCCGGTGATCTCCGTTCCGTCCAGGACGATGCTGCCGGAGGTGACGGTGTCGAGTCCGGCGGCGCAGTGCATCAGGGTCGACTTCCCCGACCCGGAGGGACCGACGACGGCGGTGAACCGGGCGCGACGGATGCCGACGGACACCTCGTCGAGGGCCCGCACCTCGGCGGTGCCCTGACGGTAGGTCTTCACCAGGGCGGTGGCGGTGATGACGTCGTCCGGCGCGTGGCCGCGGGCGGCGGTGTGGACAGCCATGGGGACGGTTCTCGCAATCCGGGTCAGGAGCCGAGCGGCGGCATGGAGAGGGTGACGCCGGAGTCCGAGCAGTGTCCCCGCGCGTCTTCCTGGAGGTTCTTCACGTCCTTCGCGGACGGCGCTTCGGGGGACTTCTTGGCGGTCTCGACCGCCCACCCCTCGTACCGGGAGATCTTGGCTCCGAGGTAGCCGTCCTTCATCTGCGCGCGGCGCTCGTCGCCGGTTTCCCTCCACCACCGCTCCGCGTCCGGCACGGGGCCGGTGGAGATCTCCTCGGCCTCGGTGATGATGCGCTGCGCCAGCCGGCAGTCCTCGGCGGAGGCCTGGCTGAGCTCGTCGCGGTCCTGCCACCAGTACCCCGCCCCGGCGGCCAGGGCCGCGACGATCACGGCCGTGGCCGCGCCGATGACGAGACGGTTCCGCTTGCGGTTCTGCGTGGTGGGCGTGGTGTTCATCGAATCCTCCGGTGTCTTCTCGGCCGCGTTCGGCGACAGTGAGAAGTCTGGAGTTCGGCGGCCCGCCGGACATCGGCCACGCATCCGAGATCGGACGCGGCGGATCTGGCACGCCGGGCGGGGTGGTTCCCGCGCCCCGGGGGGCAGAACCCGGGGGCGCTTCTGCACCCTCAGGGGGAGGGACGGACCAGCCCGGACTCATAGGCGAACACGACGGCCTGGGCGCGGTCCCGCAGGTGCAGTTTGGCCATGAGGTTGCCCAGGTGCGTCTTCACCGTGGCCCCCGCGACGTACAGCTCCGCCGCGATCTCGGCGTTGGACAGCCCTCGGGCGACCAGGGCGAGCACGTCCCGCTCGCGCGCGGTGAGGACGTCCAGCCGTTCGGCCTGTCCGTTCGCCGGTGCCAGCCGGTCCGAGACCCGGTCGAGGAGCAGCCGGGTGATGCGCGGCGCCACCACCGACTCCCCCGCGGCCAGGACCCGGATGGCGTTCACCACCTCCGTGGCGGGGGCGTTCTTCAGCAGGAAGCCGCCGGCTCCGGCGCGCAGCGCCGCGAACGCGTCCTCGTCGTTGTCGAAGGTGGTCAGCACCAGTACCCCGGGCGGGTCGTCCCGCCGCATCAGCTGCTCCGTGGCCTGGATGCCGTCCATGACGGGCATGCGGATGTCCATGATGACGACGTCCGCCTCGACCTTGTGCAGCAGGTCGAGGGCCTCCGCCCCGTTCTCCGCCTCACCGACGACCTCGATGTCGTCCTGACCGGCCAGCACCATGGAGAATCCGGCCCGGATCAGCGGCTGGTCGTCCACCACGGCCACCCGGATCGGCCTGTCTGCCTGCGTCATCGCTTCGTCCTTGTCGGAATCGAGGCACGTACGTGCCATCCGCTGCCGAGCCGGGGGCCGGCCTCGAAGCTGCCCCCGGCGAGTTCCACCCGCTCCCGCATCCCCACGAGCCCGTTCCCTCCGGAGCCCCCGACGCCGCGGCCGGCGAGGGTGCCCGCTCCGTCGTCGACCACGCTGATCAGCAGTGTGTCCTGCTCCTCGTGGAGCCGGATGTCGACCCCGGCCCCGGCTCCGGCGTGGCGGAGCACGTTCGTGAGGCACTCCTGGACGATGCGGAAGGCCGTCATCTCCTCCGCCGGCGACAGCCGTCCTTCGCCGGCCTCGACCGACACGTCCACGGTCAGTCCGGCGGCCCGTGCGCGTTCGGCGACGACCTCGATCTCGTCGAGGGTGACCAGGCGCCGTGGCGGGCCGCCGTCGGCGGAGTCGGCGGAGTCCGGGTTTCCCTCGCGCAGCACCCGGACGATGCGGTGCATGTCGTCGATGGCGTCCCGGCCCGTGGCGGCGATCGTCTTCAGCGCGGACTGGGCCATGTCCGGCGACTTCCGCAGCACGGCCTCGGCGCCGTCTGCCTGAAGGATCATCACGGCCAGGCTGTGCGCCACCACGTCGTGCAGTTCACGGGCGATGTCGGCCCGCTCCCGGGCCGCGGCCAGCCGGACGCGCTGCTCCTGTTCCCGCTGGACGTGCAAGGCGCGGTCCGCCTGGCTCTCGGCGTAGAGCCGCCGCGTGTGCAGGGAGAAGGCCGTCAGCCAGACCGTCAGCGTCAGTCCCCAGAAGGTCAGCAACACCTCGAGATCGACGAACGGCTCGATCCCCAGGGGCGGCATCCCCACCGTTCCGGCCAACGTGGCCAGCAGCACCGTGGCGCCCGCGAGATACGGCATCCAGATGGTCCGGGAATGGTGGACGACCGAGATCATGGCGAACAGCACGGCCACGTTGTACGCGGCGGGCGACGACGCCAGCGGGACGTCGGGCCGGTCGTCCAGGACGAACTGGACGACGGTCAACGCCAGGACGGCCGCCATCACCGTGCCGGGGAACCGTCTGCGGGCCAGCAGGCACAGTGCCATCAGGAAGCCCAGGACCAGGTCGTAGTCCTCGCTGTACTGGTTCGCCGCCATCAAGACGCCCAGCGCCATGGCGATGTCGCAGGCCCGGGCGAAGGCGCGGCCGTACCGGCCGGACAGCGTCATCCAGGACGACGGGACCGGGACCGTCCTCTCCTCAGCCAACCGTCGGACCTTTCTCCTCCGGCAGGGGCGCGACCGTGCGGCCTGCCGACACAAGTGCCGCCGGACCGCGGCGACTTCGGGGTGAGGGCGGCGCCCTCACCCGCCCATACTGCCTCAGCGCGCGGCACAGCGGTGCCGGGCGCCTCACGCACGGAGGTCGCCCGGCACCGGTTGTGAACTCAGCGGTTGTAGCGCATGAACGCGCGCACCATGTGGCACGTGGTGTCCGACGGCGGGTGGACGCCGATCAGTGCCGCCGTGGTGCGGATCTTCTCGTTGCGGGCCTGGCCCGGCAGGTAGACGCCGGAGTCGAGCAGGGCGATGGCGAGCCGCATCGCCTTGAGCCGGCGGTTGTGCGTGACGTACCACTCGCGCGGGCGGCCCGCCGGCAGGGCACGCTTCTCCACCGGGGCGCAGGGCAGTTCGAGCAGCACGGGACGCTTCGCGGTGGACTGGGTGGGCAGGGGCTTCGGCTTCAGTGCGGCAGCGGGCACGGGCATCCTCCTGTCGCGGTCGGGGCGGCCCGCCGGGATCCCCGACGACCCCGGCACCACCCTCGAACACTGCCTCCAGTCTACTGCCCCCCACTGACAATCGGCAGACCCGAAGAAGCCAATAAATGCCCTGGTCGGCACGGGTTTTGACATACCGTCACACCGGTCCCGCGAGACACGCGCACGAGGTCGGGGAATTCGAACAACGGCATGGCGGCGTACCGTGGGCGGCATGGAGATCTGGATCAATCCCGCCTGTTCCAAGTGCCGTAGCGCCATCAACCTGCTCGACGCCGAGGGGGCCGAGTACACCGTGCGGCGGTACCTGGAGGACGTGCCGAGCGAGGACGAGATCCGGGCGGTGCTGGAGCGGCTCGGGCTGGAGCCGTGGGACATCACCCGGACCCAGGAGGCCGTCGCGACGGAGCTGGGGATCGAGGAGTGGGCGCGGGACGCCGGTACGCGGGACCGCTGGATCGCGGCGCTCGCCTCGCATCCCAAGCTGATCCAGCGGCCGATCATCACGGCGGACGACGGTACGGCGGTCGTGGGCCGCACGGAGGACGCCGTACGGGACGCCCTCTCCCGCTGACGACCGTGTGACGCAGGCCACTTCGGCGAGTTGACCCGGCCGCTGAGCAACTCCGTTCGGTATCTCGTACATAGCGCCGTACGCTCCCCTACCTCTTCAGGAGGCGCGCATGTCGCGCAGGAGAACTCTCGGCCCGAAGAAGAAGCTCGCGCTGTTGCTGAGCGCCGCGACGGTGGCGGGAGGCGGGGCCTTCGTCATGGCGACCACGTCGAACGCCGCGCCGCCGCCGACCACCAAGTCGGCGGCGGACTCGACCGTCTGTCAGGGGCTCGCCACCGCGCTCGGCAACAACCAGGAGTTCATCGAGGGCCAGCGGGCCGCCCCCGACGCGCAGTCCGGGGCGCGGATCGCCAACCGCGAGGCGGTCATCGCCCAGATCCGGCGCCAGCAGGAGGCGTCCGGGTGCACGGTGGGGGAGTCGGCTCAGGACTCCCAGGCCGCGCAGCCGGAGCAGCCCGCGCCCTCGCAGCCCGCCCCCTCGCAGCCGGCCGCGGGTGACCAGGGCGGACAAGCCGGCCAGGCCTCCGGCGAGCAGGTGTGCGACGGGTCGACCGTCACCCTCTCCGGCGAGGACGGCGCCCCGGCCGCGTCCAGCAACCAGTTCCCGGCCGGTACGAAACTGAAGGTCACCAACCTGGACAACGACAAGTCCACGACGGTGGAGGTCACCTCGGTGTCCGGCAGCTGCGTGCTGCTCAACAACGCGGCCTTCGAGCAGGTCCGCGAGGCCGGCAAGTTCCTGATCCGCCGGGCGGTGATCGAGAAGGTGGGGTGAGGTCCGGGTTCGTCGCGGATTCCCAGGGCCCGCCGCTCCCCCACCGGGGCGGCGGGCCCGCCCGTGTTCCCCCCGCTTGCAGGCCGCGCCTCCTCGCGCCCACTCACACCGTGCGGCGGGACACAGCAGTGTCAGGTAACACGGGGTTCACATTCGGGCAATGGCCGGGAAATCGCCTGTTGACAGGCTGCGTGGCATCGACGGCGGCGCCCCAGTGCCGCAGCGCCGCAGCACCCGCACAAGCGCCCAGACCCACCCCCGAAGGATGTGGACCGTGAGCTTCAAGGCCGAGTACATCTGGATCGACGGCACCGAGCCGACCGCCAAGCTGCGGTCCAAGACGAAGATCCTGGCCGACGACGCCAAGGGCGCGGAGCTGCCGATCTGGGGCTTCGACGGTTCCTCCACCAACCAGGCCAAGGGTCACAACTCCGACCGCGTCCTCAAGCCGGTCTTCGTCTGCCCGGACCCCATCCGCGGCGGCGACGACGTCCTGGTGCTGTGCGAGGTCCTGAACACGGACATGACGCCGCACGAGACCAACACCCGTGCCGCGCTGGCCGAGGTCGCCGGGAAGTTCACCGCGCAGGAACCGGTCTTCGGCATCGAGCAGGAGTACACCTTCTTCAAGGGCGCCCGCCCGCTCGGCTTCCCCGAGGGCGGCTTCCCGGCCGCGCAGGGCGGCTACTACTGCGGTGTCGGCTCGGACGAGATCTTCGGCCGCGACGTCGTCGAGGCGCACCTGGAGAACTGCCTGAAGGCGGGCCTCGGCATCTCCGGCATCAACGCCGAGGTCATGCCCGGCCAGTGGGAGTTCCAGGTCGGCCCGCTGGCCCCGCTGGAGGTCTCCGACCAGCTGTGGGTGGCCCGCTGGCTGCTCTACCGCACGGCCGAGGACTTCGAGGTCTCCGCCACCCTCGACCCCAAGCCGGTCAAGGGCGACTGGAACGGCGCGGGCGCGCACACCAACTTCTCCACCAAGGCGATGCGCGAGGGGTACGACGCGATCATCACCGCGTGCGAGTCGCTCGGTGAGGGCTCCAAGCCGCTGGACCACGTGAAGAACTACGGCGCCGGCATCGACGACCGTCTCACCGGTCTGCACGAGACCGCCCCGTGGAACGAGTACTCCTACGGCGTCTCGGACCGCGGCGCCTCGGTCCGCATCCCGTGGCAGGTCGAGAAGGACGGCAAGGGCTACATCGAGGACCGCCGTCCGAACGCCAACGTCGACCCGTACGTGGTGACCCGTCTGCTGGTCGACACGTGCTGCACCGCGCTGGAGAAGGCCGGCCAGGTCTGACCCGTACCTCAGCCGCGAGGGGCGTCCACCGCCGGGTGGGCGCCCCTTCGCGTTGTCCGAGCGGTGAGAGGGGGCTCCTGCCGGCCGTGGGTGTCTGCTTCAATGGACGCATGGCCGGCTTCCGCAGATACGACGCGACGGGTCGCCGTGACCTCGAGCCGTTCTGGCCCTCCCGTCAGCACCACGACTTCGACCGGGTGTGTTGTCGCGCGACGAACGCGCCGGCCCTCTGAAACCCGGACTTCTCCCGGCCTTCGGCCGCCGCGCACCGCGTACGTCTTCGACGAACTCCTTCGCGCGAAAGAGCTGACGACTCATGGCGACCACCCGTTCCCTGCCCTCCGCGTCCCCTGCCGCTTCCGCTCACCCCCGGCTGCGTGCCGTCGACCGGGACGAGGTGGTGACCGTCGCGGATCTGCTGCCGCCGGGCGCCACCTGGCTGCCCGCGCCGCAGCACGCCCTGCCCGTCCTGCCCGGCCGCCCGCCGATGGTCGGCTACCTGGTGCTGGTCCCCGCCGACCAGCAGCCGCCGTTCCCGGTCGCGGTGGCGGAGCCGGCCGGGCAGCCCGGCGGCGATCCACTCATCCACGTCGACACCGCGCAGCGCACCGCCCACGTCGACGGACGGCAACTCGAGCTCACCTACCTGGAGTTCGAGCTGCTCGCCCATCTCGTGGCGCACCCGGGCCGGGTGCACACCCGGGACCACCTGGTCGGCACGGTGTGGGGCTACGGCCATGTCGGCGACGGCCGTACCGTCGACGTCCACATCGCCCGGCTGCGCCGCAAACTGGGCGCCGGACACCGGGACACGATCCGCACCGTACGCCGGGTCGGCTACAAGTACGTTCCGCCGACCGGGCGCTGAGCCGTCTGCGGCCGGTCTGCCGACAGCAGATTCCCGTTCCCTTGTGCCGCCCCGCCGGGCAGAGTCACCGGTATGAGACTTCTGATGCTGGGTGGTACGGAGTTCGCGGGCCGGGCCGTCGTCGAGGCGGCCCTCGGGCGGGGCTGGGAGGTGACCGTCTTCCACCGGGGACGGCACGAGGCCCCGAAGGGCGCGCGGACGCTGCTGGGCGACCGCACCGCGCCCGGCGGTCAGGCCGCGCTCGCCGAGGACCCCGGCGAGTGGGACGTCGTCGTCGACACCTGGTCGGCCGCACCGCGCGCGGTGCGGGACGCGGCGCGGCTGCTGCGGGGCCGCGCCGGGCGGTACGTGTACGTGTCGAGCTGCTCGGTGTACGACTGGGCCCCGCCCGCCGGGTACACCGAGCAGGCGCCCGTGGTGGAGGGCGCCCGCGCCGACGCGGACCGCACGGACTACGCGCGGGACAAGCGGGGCGGTGAGCTGGCCGCCGTGGACGCCTTCGGCGCGGACCGGTCGCTGCTGGTGCGGGCGGGGCTGATCCTCGGGCCGTACGAGAACGTGGGCCGGCTGCCCTGGTGGCTGAACCGGATGGCGCGCGGCGGCCCGGTCCTCGCGCCCGGCCCGCGTGACCTGCCGCTCCAGTACGTCGACGTCCGCGACCTCGCGGAGTGGATCCTCGGGGCGGCACAGCGGGAGCTGAGCGGGCCGTACAACCTGATGTCGCCGCAGGGGCACACCACGACGGGCGAGCTGCTGGAGGCGTGCGCCGGAGTGACCGGGGGCACGGCCGAACTGCGGTGGACCGCTCCGGAGGTGATCCTCGAGGCGGGGATCGAGCCGTGGACGCAGCTGCCGGTGTGGGTGCCGCCGGGCAGCGACCTGCACGACGCGCTGCACTCGGCGGACGTCTCCCGGGCGGTCGCCGCGGGGCTGCGCTGCCGTCCGGTCGCCGAGACCGTGGCCGACACCTGGGCCTGGCTGCGGGACATCGGCGGCACCGCGCCCCAGCGCCCGGACCGGACCGGCAAGGGGCTCGATCCAAAGGTGGAGGCGAAGGTGCTGGGGACCACCGGAGAGGTGTAGGTGACACCACCCCGCGGCCGGGTGCCCGGCCCAGTGCCCCACCCGTCCCGCCCCGCCAGACTTGTGCCATGACCACCGACACGAAGAACGGCCAGGGACGGACCAAGGGACGGGGCATCGCGCTCGCCGCGATACGGGGGCTGGCGCTCGCCCTGGTGGCGCTGCCGGGGGCGGTGCTGTGCTTCGTGCTGTCCGCCGTGTCCATCGCGCTGATACCGATCGGCGTCGGCATCGTCACCACCCCGTACGTGCTGAGGGGGGTGCGGGCGTTCGCGAACTGGCGGCGGGTGCTGGCGGCCGAGTGGGGCGGGGTGCGGATCCCGCCGTCGTACCGGCCGGTGCCGAAGGACGCCAACCCGTGGGGGCGGACGTTCGGGATGCTGGGCGACCCGGCGACCTGGCGGGATCTGCGGTGGCTGCCCGTCGACATGACCGCCGGTTTCGTCACCGCGCTGCTGCCGTTCGCGCTGCTGGTCTACCCGCTGGAGGGCATGGCCATCGCCGTCGGGCTGTGGCGGGTGCTGCCCGACGGGTACTGGTACGGCTTCGTGCGGGTCACGGACCAGACGTCCGCGCTCGGCGCCGGCGTGCTCGCCCTGGCCCTGCTGTTCTTCGCGCACTTCGTCACCCCGCGCCTGCTGCATGTCCACTTCCTGCTCACCCGGGCCGTCCTCGGCTCGCCCCAGGGGGAGCTGACCGAGCGGGTGCGGGTGCTGACCGAGACCCGGCGGGACGCCGTGGACACCTCCGCCGCCGAACTGCGGCGCATCGAGCGGGATCTGCACGACGGGGCGCAGGCGCGGCTGGTCGCCATGGGCATGGACCTCGGGACGATCGAGGCGCTGATCGAGAAGGACCCGGCGAAGGCGCGTGAGCTGCTGACGCACGCCCGGCAGTCCTCCGCCGAGGCGCTGACCGAGCTGCGGGAGCTGGTGCGCGGCATCCATCCGCCGGTGCTGGCCGAGCGCGGGCTCGGTGACGCGGTGCGGGCGCTGGCACTGCGGCTGCCGGTGGCCACGGAGGTGACCGTGGAGCTGCCCGGACGGGCCGAGGCGCCGGTGGAGTCGGCCGCGTACTTCGCGGTGAGCGAGGTGCTCACCAACGCGGTGAAGCACTCCGGCGCGGACCGGATCTGGGTCGACCTGCATCACGCCGGCGGTCATCTGCGGGTGACGGTCACGGACAACGGCAAGGGCGGCGCGGTGACCGGGGCCGGTTCGGGACTGACCGGAGTGGAGCGGCGACTGGGTACATTCGACGGCGTCCTGGCCGTCAGCAGCCCCGCCGGCGGCCCCACCATGGTCACCATGGAGATGCCTTGCGCGTTGTCCTAGCCGAAGACCTGTTCCTGCTGCGCGACGGACTCGTCCGGCTCCTGGAAGCACACGACTTCGAGATCGCGGCGGCCGTGGAGTCCGGGCCCGAGCTGGCCCGGGCGCTGGCCGGGCTGGATCCCGACGTCGCCGTGGTCGACGTACGGCTGCCGCCGACGCACACCGACGAGGGGCTGCAGTGCGCGCTTCAGGCCCGCCGCAGGCGGCCGGGGCTGCCGGTGCTGGTGCTCTCGCAGCACGTGGAGCAGTTGTACGCGCGGGAGTTGCTGGCGGACGGCAGCGGTGGAGTGGGCTATCTGCTGAAGGACCGGGTGTTCGACGCGGAGCAGTTCGTGGACGCGGTACGGCGGGTGGCGCAGGGAGGTACGGCGATGGACCCACAGGTGATCCAGCAGCTGCTGGCGCGGCAGTCGGGCGACGACCGGCCGCTGGCGCGGCTGACGCCCCGGGAGCGGGAGGTGCTGGAGCTGATGGCGCAGGGTCGGACCAACGCGGCGATCGCGGCCCGGCTGGTGGTGACGGAACGGGCGATCGCGAAGCACACCGCGAACATCTTCGCCAAACTGGGCCTTGAGGTCTCGGACGACGACAACCGGCGCGTGCTGGCGGTTCTCGCGTATCTCGACCACGGCCGGTGAAACCGGACCCGCCTCTTCACCCCGGGTGGGCGACCAACAACTCCCGGTGCTCCATGGGCTGTTGAAACCAGTGTGGCCGTACTGACCTCCCATCGATTTCCGAGACGGGTGAACACCCGCGGGGCGGCTCCCGTACTCAAGGGAGCCGCTTCACTCCTGCCGGGCCGCTCGACGCCCCGCAAAGGTGCCCCCGTAAGGAAGGTCAAGAGGATTTCCATGGGACGCAACACAAGAAAACGCCGTATGCCGCTGGCCACCAAAGTGACAGCCGGGGCGGCGGCCCTGGCGCTCGGTGGGGGCGGGCTGGTCTGGGCGAACTTCTACGCCTCGGCACACGAGGACGGAGGCCACAACCGGACGAAGTCGAGGGGGGCACAGGTCGCCACGATCAACTGCCCCGACGTCGGCCAGAAGCTGACAAAGGTGCCGAGGAAGGCGCGCAGGGGCGTGGCGAGGGAACTGGCCCTGCTGGACCGGCAGATCACGGACGCCTACACGCGTCTCGCGGAGACGCGCCAGGCCCAGGCGGGAGATGCCGGCTACGTCGACAACGCCATCCTCGGACCGCTGAAGTCCAAGCGGACGGCCACCCTGGACCGTATCGGCATCAACATCAACCGCGCGGGCGGCACGGCACCGCGCGGCCTCGGCCGGTTCGCGCAGTGCCAGGGCGTTCCCGTCGAACAGCCGGACGGCAACGACGGCGACGGCCAGGACCAGGGTGACGGCGGCCAGGACCAGGGTGAAGGCGGCCAGGACAACGGCCAGGACCAGGGTGACGGCGGTCAGGACCAGGGCAACGGCGGTCAGGCCGACAACGGCCCCGTGGCGGACGACTTCATCGACATCGAGGACGTCCAGCCGAACTCCCGCAACCTGCCCAACGGCCTGGCCGCGAACGGCGACGGCGGTTCGACGGGCAGCTTCACCACCGAGTGCGGCACCAACGAGAACGCGCTCCGCAACTCGGACAACGTGATCGTCGCTCCCGGTGTCAGCAACGGCGCCCAGCACCAGCACGACTACGTCGGCAACCAGGCCAACACCGCCTTCGCGAGCGACGAGGACCTGGCGAACGGCGAGACGACCTGCCAGAACCAGGGCGACCGGTCGACGTACTTCTGGCCGGTCCTGCGGATCCAGGACGGCACGCAGGACATCGACCAGGACCAGCCGGGCGGCGGGCAGGACGGCAACGTCGGCAAGATCGTCGCGCCCACCGACGTGGAGCTGAAGTTCGTCGGCAACCGGACGAGCGACGTCGTCGCCATGCCGACGGCCCTGCGCATCATCACCGGTGACGCGAAGGCATTCACCAACGGCCTGAACAACGCCAACACCGCTTGGAGCTGCACCGGCTTCGAGGACCGGCAGGTGACGGACAAGTACCCGGTCTGCCCCGAGGGCAGCAGCGTGGTCCGGACGTCCGCCTTCCAGAGCTGCTGGGACGGCCAGAACATCGACAGCGCCAACCACCGCACGCACGTCGACTTCGTCGAGGCGGACGGCACCTGCTCGAACGGCTTCCAGGCCATCCCCCAGCTCCAGGTCCGCCTGGTCTACGACAACATCCCGGCCCCGCGGATCGAGAACGGGCAGGTCGTGAACCCGTTCGCGGTGGACTCCTTCCCGGAGCAGCTGCACAAGCCGATCACCGACCACAACGACTTCATCAACTTCTTCGACGAGGACCTGATGAACGAGATGGTCGAGTGCATCAACAGCGGCCAGGACTGCCAGTAGTCCGGTAGCGGGAAGAGGCCGGCGGTGGGATCCCCCACCGCCGGCCTCTTCGTTCCCCCCGAAGGTTCCGCCCGCAGCCGCCGGGGTCAGCCGTGGTGACCGCCCTGGTTGTGGCTGCCGCCGGGGTTCATGTGCTCGGAGCCTTCCTCCATGGTCCCGCCGAGCGTGCTCCGCAGGGCCGTGACGGTCCGCTCCTCGCCGACGGCCACCCACTTGCGGCCGACGAGGTAGTAACCGCCGTAGTCCTTGGCCGTGTTGAGCCACTCACGCTGGCCGCGGTCGGTGGAGAAGGTGGCGAGGACGTACTTCTCGTCGCCCTTCTCGCACAGCGCCTGGCGGATGGTGTCGGCGTCGGTCTGCATGTTCGGCTCGCACTTCGCCTCGGCGGCCAGATGCTCCAGGCTGCCGGTCGCGGTGGGTGGCACGCCGGCCTTCCCGTCACCGCCGGTTCCGCAGCCCGCCAGCGCCAGGGCCGCCACCGCGCCGGTCAGCGCGAGCATCGGTCGGGTCACCCTCATGTGTTCCTCCGGTTCCTGACGGCGACATCGTGACGGCGACACGCCGCACGGAGCCCCGCCCGGGGCCCTCGACCATCGATACGGCCACGATGCCTCCGGCGCTCAACGACCGCGCGGATCAGGTGACCATCCGCCGGTTCGCTCGTTGCGCTGAACGTGCAGTCACAGGATGTCGGCCCGCCCTCCCCCGCGGCCGGTCCGGTCGTGGGTGTCGAGCAGGCCGAGGCCGCGCTCGTCGAGCACTACCCGCGGCTCGTCCGGCTCGCCTACCTGGTGCTGCCGTCCGGCAGGGGCCGGAGCAGGCGGGTACTCGCCGCGCACGCCCTGGTCCAGCGGGCACTGCCCCGGGGCCGCGCCCCCGCGCCGTCGATCCCCGCCCAGCGGGCCGGCCGTGACGGCGACCCCGGGTACGCGCTGATCCGCCTCCAGGTGCTGCGTGCGGCGCTGAGGCGCGGGGCGCGGCTGCCGCCGCCGCTTCCGCAGGTGTGGGGGCTGAAGTTGTTCCCGCGCCCGGGCGGTGTCGACGAACTCGCGCTGGACCAGCGGCTGTCCGCGCTGTCCGGACCGGCCCGCGCCGCCCACGCCCTGCGCGGCCTGGAACGGCTCCCGGACGGGGACGTGCGTGAGGTGCTCACGGCGGCGGGCGTCGCCGACGTGGACGCCGCGCTGGAGGAGGCCGACACGATCCCCGACCCGTACCGGCTGCTCCACTCCCCCGAGTTCGATCCCTGCGCGCTGCAGGTCCGGCCGACCGACCTGCTGCGCCGCCGCCGGCGCCTGAAGGCCACGCTGGTCGCCGGGGCGGCGCTGGCGGTGTGCGGGACGCTGCTCGGGCTGCCGGGCGACGGCTGGGGCCCGGACGGCGCCGCCGCACCCCCGTACGCGCAGAACCCGGCCGCGCGGGCCGCACTGGACCCGGGGAAGCTGACCCGGGTCCCCCCCACCGCGTGGCAGACCTCCGCGCGCACCGACTTCTCCGTGTGGCCGGCGCGCGGCGATCGTACCGGCGACCGGGCCCTGCTGCGCCGCGCCCTCGCCGTCTGGGCCCGGCCCGGGAAGAGCGTCCAGGTGTCGGCGACCCCGGGCACCCCGACCGGCGGCCCCGCCGGACCGCCCCGGCTGCTGTACGCGGGGACGGTCGACACCGCGCGCGTGGTGGTCCTGTACGACGGTCTGCGCCTCGCCAGGTACGCCGAGCCGAAGGACGGCACGCGGGGCGCCGTCCTCGACTTCGCCCGCGTCGACGGCGCCGGGCGGGCCGGGTCGGGCGCGGTGGTGCTGAGCCGGACCGACGGCAACGTCCGCTACCTGCTGGCCCCCTGGGTGCGTGCGGCCGGCGAGCGGGACCTGCGCGAGCCCGGCTCGGGCGTGCTGCCCCTCCCCCTCACCGACGGGGTGACCTCGCCGCTGGCCAGCTCCGCCCTGCGGCCGGGGCCGTGCACCTCCTGGAACGTGCTGCACCTGACCGACGGCACCGGCACCCGGCTGGTGACCGACCTCGGCGAGCTGGTCCCGGCCCGCCTCACCGCCGGACGGCCGGGCGCGACACGTGAGGCCTCCGGTGCCGAGGCGCTGCGCACCTGGGCGCCGTACGCCTGCTCGCTGGGCGCGGTGCGCTCGGCGGGGGTGCGGAGCGTGAACGCCTGGGCGTTCGCCGAGCAGCCGCTGCCCGGCGCGGGAGGTGTGGCGGAGTGGGTGTGCACCCGTGCGGAGACCTGGCGGGGCGGCGGGGCCCGGGTGCTGGCGCAGTTCCACACGCCGGGCGGGCGGTTCGGGGTGGTGGCGGCGAAGGCCGAGTCCGTGCCGGCCTGCGGGGAGCGGGAGCCGCGCGTGCTCGCCGGGGTGCTGTGGAAGTCCGGGGCGGGCGCCTGGTACCTGCTGGCCGCCGGCAGTCGCGACACGGCGTCGCTCAGGGCGACGGGCGGCGTCGAGGCGTCGGCCCGGGGCAGTCTGCTGACCGTCCGCGCGCGGAAGGGTGCCCGGGCGGAGCTCAGGGGCAGGCTGGAGGACGGGCGGTCGATCAGCGGACTGCGCTAGCCGGATGAACACCGCGGTCCGGGCCGGACCGTTCGAGGCCGGAATCGATCGGTAAGGTGTTCGCATGACTACCGGGACACGGCGCAGAATGGGAGTGGAGGAGCGGCGGCAGCAGTTGATCGGCGTGGCCCTCGAACTGTTCAGCCGGCGTTCCCCCGACGAGGTCTCCATCGACGAGATAGCGGCGCGGGCGGGCATCTCCCGCCCGCTGGTCTATCACTACTTCCCCGGCAAACTCAGCCTGTACGAGGCCGCGTTGAGGCGCGCGGCGGATGATCTGGCGTCCCGGTTCGTGGAGCCGCACGAGGGTCCGCTGGGGTCGCGGCTGCGGCGGGTGATGGCCCGCTTCTTCGACTTCGTCGACGAGCACGGGCCCGGTTTCGCCGCCCTGATGCGCGGCGGCCCGGCGGTCGGCTCCTCCACCACCAACGCGCTGATCGACTCCGTACGGCAGGCCGCGTATGACCAGATGTTGTCGCACATGGGCGTGATGGGACCGGCGCCGGCGCGGCTGGAACTGGTCGTGAGGTCCTGGATCTCCCTCGTCGAGTCGACGGCGCTGATCTGGCTGGACGGGCGGCGCGTACCGCGCGAGGAGCTGGAGGCCCAGCTGGTGCAGGACTTCGCCGCGCTGGCCGCCGTCGCCGCCGCCCGTGACGAGGAACTGGCCGCGCTGCTCCGTGGCCTGATCAAGGACGAGCCGGGCGACGGGCCGTTCACCGACCTCGCCACCCGGCTGATCTCGCTGGCCGCTTCCTAGCGGTCCGGAAGTCCTTACTCCTCGAACTTCCGGTAGGACGCGTCGAGTTCGCGCACCTCGGCGGAGGCGTGCAGCATCAGGCCCCCGGCCGGCTTCACGTACTGCCGCAGCAGTTCCAGGACGGCCTCGGTGAGCCGGGCCTTGGTCTCGTCGCTGCGGCCGGCCAGCAGGCCGATGTGCACGTGCACGAGGGCGTGCCCGTCGGTGTCGGGGCCGACCACGACGTCCTCGGTCCGCCGGAACCGTGTCTTGCACGCCGGCGGCTTGGCGGCCGCGATCTCCACGACGGCGGTGTGCAGGTCCCGCGCGAAGGCGGGCCGGTCGAAGCCGTCCGCCAGTCGCTCGGAGTAGTCGACGGTGATCTGCGGCATGAGCCCTCCTGTTCCTGGTCAGGAGGGCTCACACTAGCCGCAGGCCCCTTCCGGGGTCAGCCGGCCGTGGTGAACACGGCGACCGTGCGCGCCGGAACGGTGAACGTGCCGGACCCCTTCGCGTACGCCGAGGTCTTCACGACCGCGTCCCCGCCGGCCGACTGCGCCGGGTGCAGCCGGTAGCCGGTCCCGGCGAGCGCGGCGACCCGCTGCTCCTGCTTCCGGGGCGTGGCGTTGAAGACCACGACCAGGTCACCGAGGGCCATCGTGATCACACCGGGCGTCTCGTCCTTCCCGGACAGCGGGAAGGAGAGCCGGGACTGTACCTGGGCGGCCGTGTCGAGGGAGAAGGCCTTCTCCGTCGTACGGATGGCCAGCAGGTCCTGGTAGGCGGCCGAGGTGCCCTCGATCTGCGGGCAGCCGACCTTGATCGCACCCAGCAGGGGCTGGGCGTAGGGCCACTTGGCCTCGTTGTCGGCGGCCGGCGGCAGACCGCGGCCGAAGCCGTTGCCGTCCGCGCAGTTCCAGTGGATGGCGTTGAACCAGTCGCCGCTGTCGTAGGAGTTGCGGTCCAGGGACTTGGAGCGCAGCAGGTCGGTGCCCGCCTGTGAGAGGGCCGGGCCCTGCGAGAGGGTGGCCGTCGCCATGGCGAGGACCTGCATCCGGGCCCGGTCGTCGGCGGACGTGTCCTTCGGCAGCTTGAAGGCGAGCGCGTCGAACAGCGACTCGTTGTCGTGCGCGTCCGCGTAGGCGAGGGCGTCACCGGGCGCGTCCGCGTAGCCGGCGGGGGCGCCGTTGTAGTCGACCTGGGAGCCCTTGACCTCCTTGCCGCTGGTGTCGGTGAAGGTGTAGTCGGCGAGGTTGCCGCTCAGGCCCACCTTGATCAGGTCCTGGTAGTGCAGGAGGCGGGCCTTCTGCTCGGCCTCGGTGCCGTTGCCCGTCGAGGAGTTGGGGTCGGTGTGGAGACCGGAGGCGAAGCCCTGCACTCCGGGGTCCTCGTCGAAGGGGCCGCCGCCGCGCACGGCGTCGCGGGCCCGGTCGGAGAAGGTGGCGATGCCGGTGCCGGCCATGTTCTTCTGCGTGGCCTGGACGAAGCGTGCGTCGTCGGCGATCTCGCCGAAGTTCCAGCCCTCGCCGTACAGGATGATCTTCTTGCCGTCGACGCCGTCCTTCGCGGGGGTCAGCGCGTCGAGGGCCTCGCGGACGGCGAGGATGTTGGCCTTCGGGTGGTGGCCCATGAGGTCGAAGCGGAAGCCGTCGACCTTGTACTCCTTGGCCCAGGTGACGACCGAGTCGACGACCAGCTTGCCCATCATGGCGTTCTCGGTGGCCGTGCCCGCGCAGCAGGTGCTGTTGGCGACCGAGCCGTCGGCGAGGAGCCGCTGGTAGTAGCCGGGCACGATCCGGTCCAGGACGGAGGTCCCGGCCTGGCCGCTCGCGGCGGTGTGGTTGTAGACCACGTCCATCACGACGCGGAGGCCGTCCTCGTTGAGCGCCTTCACCATCTTCCGGAACTCGACCGTGCGGGCGGTGCCGTCCGGGTCGGTGGCGTAGGAGCCTTCGGGGACCGTGTAGTGGTACGGGTCGTAGCCCCAGTTGTAGGCGTCCTTGGCGGCGGCCTTCGCCACGCACTCCTGCTGCTTGTCGGAGTCGGCCGGGTAGGAGGCGAGGTCGCAGTCGACGGTCGCCCGGTCGGACTTCCTCTCGGGGACGGTGGCGATGTCGAACGCGGGCAGCAGGTGCACGTACGAGGTGCCGGCCTCCGCCAGCTCGCGCAGGTGCCTGCTGCCGTCGCTGTCCTCGTCGGTGAAGGCGAGGTAGGTGCCGGGGTTCTCGGCCGTGCGGTCCGCCACGGAGAAGTCGCGGACGTGCAGCTCCTGGATCTGGGCGTCCTTCAGCGGCACGGCCTTCGGCTTGTCCAGGCCGGACCAGCCCTTGGGCGCGAGGCTCCGGTCGTCGAGGTCGACGACGAGGCTGCGCTCGGAGTCGGTGGTCAGGGCGACCGAGTAGGGGTCGGTGACCTTGTTGGTGACGATCTCGCGGGTGCTGGGCGCCCACACCTTCACCGCGTACCGGTAGGGCTTGCCCTTCCAGGAGCTCGGGCCGGTGACGGACCAGACGCCGGTGGCGTCGTCGCGGCGCATCCGGACGGTGCGGTCGCCGATCTCCAGGGAGACGTTCCGCGCGGTCGGCGCCCACACGGAGAGGGTGGGCCGACCGTGGCGGAAGGTCGGGCCGAGGTCCGCCTTCGTGGCGCCGGCGGCGTAGAGGTCGTCCAGGACGCCCGCGGTCTGCACGCCGGTCGCGGCGAGCACGGCGCCGTTGGCGGCGCGCTGGGAGGCGATCACCTGGCCGCGCAGGGCCTCGCGCACCCGGTCCCGGTCACGCGGGTCGACGGACCAGGCGGTGCCGTCCTTCAGGTGCGGGAACTTCGCCTTCTGGGCGTCGGTGAGCGTCGCCCTCGTCAGCCGCAGCCAGCGCGCGTCGTCGCTGGTCAGCGTCCCGTCCTGCACCTTGATGGAACCGGTGCGGGAGGCGAGGAGCTGGGTGGAGGCGGCGGCCTCGGAGCCGTCCCAGACAACGGTGTCCCGGTCGATCCAGACCGCCTTGGAGGTGGCCGGGTCGAGGGCGGCCGCCGAGCCGGCCGGCTGCGGCAGCAGGTATTTCTCCTGGCCGCTCAACAGCCACACCTCATGGCCGTCGGCCTTGAGATCCAGCGACCGGTCGGTGGGCAGGTCCTTCTCGTCGCCCTTGTGGAGGATGTAGCTGAGGCTGGTGGCACCCTCGGTGAGCGGCACCTCGAAGACAGCGCCATAGGCATCAGTCTTCACCGGTTCCAGGGGGTTCGACCAGTCGGTGGGGTTCGCGGCGCCGGTCCAGGTGTGCAGGCCCCAGCCGTCGTAGTTCCCGTCGGCGCGCTGGTAGTGGAGCACGGCCTTGGTGGTGTCCTGGGCCGGGTAGTCGGGCCGCTCGGTGGTGACGGTCTCCTTGCCCTGCTCGATCCAGATCTCACCGGTCCTGGTGAGGTCGATCGTGCGGTCGGTGGAGACGTCCTTGTCGCCGTCCTTGTCGATGACGAGGAAACCGAGGTCGGACGCGCCGGGCTTGAGCTTGACGTAGGCGAAGGCGCCGTAGGCGTCGCGGCCGGTGAAGGGGTGGCTGTCCGGCCACTCGGTGGCCTCGCCGTCCGCCAGGTCGCCCCAGGCGTACAGGCCCCAGTCGTCGTAGTCGCCGTCCGTGCGCTTGTAGTGGACGACCGCGTAGTCGCGGGAGGCGGCGGTGGGCGGCTCCTCGACGGGCGGGGTGCCGGTGGTGGAGGCGGCCAGGGCGCTCGCGGTGCGGCCGGCCGAGTCGACCACGACCGCCTTGTAGCGCAGGGCGGTGCCGGCGGGGACGTCCTCGCCGATGGTGTGGGTGACCTGGTAGGGGGCGTGGTCGGCGGAGCCGAGGGTCCGCCACGTGCCGTCGCCGGTCTGGGCGGCGAAGACGACCCGGTTGAGCTGTCCGCCCTCGACGTCGGCGGTGAGCTCGACGGTGCCGGTGGCGCCGGTGTCCGGGGCCTTGAGCGTGATCGTGGGCTTCGCGGCGGGCTTCGCGAGCGGGCCGGAGGCCTTGAGGACGATCGCCGAGCCCGCCGGGACGGTGACGGTGATCTTCTTGTCGGCGTCGCTGGTGACGGTGGCGTCGGTGCCGTGGAGGCCCTTGTACGTCATCCGCGCGGAGCCGGTCGCGAAGGTGGCCTTCTTCGCCTCGCCGGCGTTGTTGAAGGCGACGACGTACTCGGTGGTGTCCTTCTCCGTGCCGGTGCGGGAGAAGGCGTAGACGCCCGCGCCGTCGGCCGCGTACCGCTCCTGCTGGATGCCGTCGGTCAGGGCCGGGTGGGCCTTGCGGAGCTTGGCGAGAGCACTGATCTGCTCGTAGAGCGGTGCTCGCGTGTCGTAGGCGTCCTCGGCGTGGGTGCGGTCGGTGCCGATCAGGTCGTCGTCGAGGTAGTCGGCCGTACGGGAGGCGAACAGGGTCTGGCGGGCGTCCTTGTCGCCGCCGGCGCCGGTGAAGCCCTGCTCGTCGCCGTAGTAGACGACCGGGTTGCCCCGGCTGAGGAACATCAGCTCGTTGGCGAGCATGTCCTTCTTCAGCAGCTCGGCGTCGGACGCCTGCGGGTCGTCCTGCTTCAGGAACGTCCCGATGCGGCCCATGTCGTGGTTGCCGAGGAAGGTGACCTGCTCGTAGGCGTTGGCCCTGTCGGTGGCGTACTTGTGGTCGTCGCCGAAGACGGAGGCCAGCTTCTTCGCGCTGCCGCCCTGCGAGGCGTACTGCCGGGCCGCCTCCTGGAACGGGAAGTCGAGCGTGGCGTCGAGGCGGCCCTGGGTGACGTACGGGGCGGTGACGTCCGTGTCGGCGGAGTACACCTCGCCGAACATGAAGAAGTCGTCCCGGCCCTTCTTCGCCGCGTAGGCGTCGAGCGCGGTGGCCCACTGGGTCCAGAACTCCATGTTGACGTGCTTCACGGTGTCGATCCGGAAGCCGTCGATGTCGAAGTCCCTCACCCACCGCTGGTAGATCTTCTCCATGCCGTCGACGACCTCGGGACGCTCGGTCCACAGGTCGTCGAGCCCGGAGAAGTCGCCGTACTCGCTGGACTCCCCGGCGAAGGTGGAGTCGCCCCGGTTGTGGTACATCTCCGGGTCGTTGAGCCAGGACGGGACCTTGAGGTCCTCCTTCGCGGCGGGCACGGCCGGGGTGCGCGGGAAGGAGCCGGAGCCGACGCGCGGGAACCCGCGCGAGCCGTCGGCGTAGTCGGCGTCGTCGAAGGGCTCGCCGTCCTTCGTCAGGTACGGGAAGGCGCCCTTCGAGAGATAGCCGTAGGACTTCTCCTCGTAGTCGACGACGTCGGCGGTGTGGTTGGTGATGACGTCGAAGAAGACCTTCATGCCCTTGTCGTGGGCCTTGTCGATGAGGGTCTCGAGGTCCTCGTTGGTGCCGAAGTGCGGGTCGACCCGGGTGAAGTCGGTGATCCAGTAGCCGTGGTAACCGGCGGAGGCGTTCTCCCCCGTCCCCTGCACGGGCTGGTTCTTGAAGAGGGGCGCCATCCAGATGGCGGTGGTGCCGAGCCCCTTGATGTAGTCGAGCTTCTTCGTCAGGCCCTTGAGGTCGCCGCCCTGGTAGAACCCCTTGTCGGTGGGGTCGTACCCGGTGGCGAGGCGCGATCCGGTGAGCCCGCCGCGGTCGTTCTTGGTGTCCCCGTTGGCGAACCGGTCCGGCAGGACGAAGTAGAACTGCTCGCGGGTCAGATCGTGCCGCGCGGGCGACGCGG
Organism: Streptomyces sp. NPDC059454; assembly: GCF_042749965.1. NCBI lineage: Bacteria > Bacillati > Actinomycetota > Actinomycetes > Kitasatosporales > Streptomycetaceae > Streptomyces > Streptomyces sp. NPDC059454. The sequence goes on from NZ_JBHYVC010000047.1 coordinate 43,599, forward strand.
CGAGCTTCGCGTCCGAGGGCGGCGCGGGCGGGGCGGCGGCACCGGCGGCGACCGGCTGCACCAGGGTGGCGGCGAGCGCGGCCACGGTGACGGCGGCGACGCGTCCGCCTCGTGCGGTGCGGCGCCCCGGGGGCGCGGGCCATCTGGGTATCAAGGCGTGAACTCCTTGCGCTTACGGCTCATTGGGTCCGACCCCACGCCACGGCGACGGCCTGTTTCGGCCACGTCACCGGAGCGTCGGCGTGACCGTATCCCCGTTGAAAGCTTTACAGCAAGGGTTGTGAAAGTAACGGTAAGGACTTGCATGCGGACGCGGGCCGCGCCGCCGCCCCGTGAACGGCGGCGCGGCCCGCGCGCGTTCAGCAGGACGACTTGCCGGCGTACACCGCGAGGGCCGTGTGGGAGCCCAGGGTGGCGGTCAGCTGCCCGGAACCGTTCACCGTCACCGCGGTGTTGTTCTGGACGTTGCAGTACGTGCCCGCGGGGAGGGAGGTCTGGTAGGTGCGGGTCAGGCTGCTCGACTCGTGGTTGACGGCCACGAAACCCTTGCTGCCCCGGCCGAAGGCGATGGCGTCATTGCCGTTGTCCCACCAGTTGGTGACCGCCTGGCCGCGGGTGGCGTTGCGGAAGGCGACCATGGACTTGATCTCCGGCCAGTTGTGCTGGCACTTCCAGCCGTTCTGCCAGCAGGCGTCGACCCGCCCGCCGTTCGGCGGTCCGGCGTCGTGGTCGGAGAACTCGTACCCGGAGTTGATGTCCGGGGCGCCGTAGGGCCAGGCCAGCATGAAGACGTTGGCCAGGGTGTAGGTGGCGCCGTCCTTGTAGGACAGCGTGCTGCCGTTGCGCTCGGTGTCGTGGTTGTCGACGAAGACGCCGGAGACGGAGCTGTTCATGTAGCCCCAGCCCTCGCCGTAGTTCTTGAGGTAGGCGAGGTTCTCGTTGTTGAAGACCCGCTTGAGGTCGTAGGCGTAGCGGAACTCCTGGACGTCGCCGTTGCCGGTGTACTCGGTGGGCTGGACGGCCTCACCCGCGCCGTGGATGACCTCCTGCTTCCAGTACACGCCCGGGTTGCTCAGGCGGGACTTGATGTTGGCCAGGTCGGCGGCCGGCATGTGCTTGGCCGCGTCGATCCGGAACCCGTCGACGCCCAGCGAGAGCAGGTCGTTCATGTACGTGGCGATGGCCCCGCGGACGTAGTCCTCGCCGGTGTCCAGGTCGGCGAGGCCGACGAGTTCGCAGTTCTGGACGTTCCCGCGGTCGCCGTAGTTGCTGATCTGCGCGGTGCAGTTGTCGAAGTCGTACGAGGAGTACAACCCGGGGTAGTTGTATTTCGTGTACGACGAGCCGCCGGTGCCGGTGCCGTTGCCGGCGGACATGTGGTTGATGACCGTGTCGGCGACGACCTTCACGCCGGCCGCGTGACACGTGTCGACCATGTTCTTGAACGCGGCGCGGTCACCGAGCCGCCCGGCGATCTTGTAGCTCACCGGCTGGTACGACGTCCACCACTGCGCGCCCTGTATGTGCTCGGCGGGCGGGGAGACCTGGACGTATCCGTATCCGGCGGGGCCGAGGGCGGTGGTGCACTCACGGGCGACCGAGGCGAAGTTCCACTCGAAGAGAACGGCCGTGACGTCCTTGCCGCCGGGCGGGGACGCCTCCGCCCCGGTAGGGGCCATGACAACCGAGGCGGCCGCGAGGGCGACCACCCCGGAGAGGGTTCTGCGTGCCATGTGGGGTTTCCTTCTTCATCGAAGGGTGTGGGGATACCGCTGAAGCAGGCTGAAGCTTCTTGCAGAAAACTTCAGCAACCTTGCGGCAACGCAGATGTTAGAGGCCCGCCACCCGAAAGGGCAGCGGGCCGTACCGACTTGAACGAAAAAAGTTGCGAGCCGAACCTCAGCCCCTGGTCCACCACACGGTGGTGTCGGCGGGCAGCTTCGCCTCGCCGGCCGTCTCCTCCACCTCACCGCTGGAGAGCAGCACCCGCCCGTACGCCGGGGTCGTCACCGACTCCCCCGTGGTGTTGGCGACGCACACGAAGTCGCCGCGCCGGAAGGCGAGGACGCCCTCGGGTGCCCGCAGCCACTCCACCGCGTCGCCGGCGCCCAGGTCCGCCCGGTCCCGGCGCACGGCGAGCGCGGACCGGTACAGCTCCAGGGTCGAACCGGGCGCGCCGGTCTGCGCCTCGATGCTCAGCTCGCCCCAGCCCGCCGGCTGCGGCAGCCAGCTGCCGCCGTCGCCGAAGCCGTACGAGGAGCCCTCGCGGGTCCACGGGATCGGCACCCGGCAGCCGTCGCGGAAGCCGTCCTGGCCGGCGCCCCGGAAGTAGGCCGGGTCCTGGCGCACCTCGTCGGGCAGGTCGACGACGTCCGGCAGGCCGAGCTCCTCGCCCTGGTAGACGTATGCCGAACCGGGCAGCGCCAGCATCAGCAGCGTCGCCGCGCGCGCCCGGCGCAGGCCCAGTTCGCGGTCGCCGGCCAGGCGGATCTGGGTGCCGAGGCCCGCCGGGTTGGCGAAGCGGGTGGCGTGCCGGGTGACGTCGTGGTTGGACAGCACCCAGGTGGCGGGGGCGCCGACCGGGCGCATGGCGTCCAGGGTGCGGTCGATGACCCCGCGCAGCTCCTCGGCGTCCCAGTGGGTGCCCAGGTACTGGAAGTTGAAGGCCTGGTGCAGTTCGTCGGGGCGGACGTAGTTCGCGGTGCGCTCGACGGTCGGGGTCCACGCCTCGGCGACGAAGATGCGCTCGCCGCTGTACTCGTCGAGGATGAGCCGCCACTGGCGGTAGATGTCGTGGACGCCGTCCTGGTCGAAGAACGGCATGACATCGTTGCCCAGCAGCTTCAGTTGCTCGTGGTTTCCCAGGTCGGGAAGGCCTTCTGCCTTCACCATGCCGTGGGCGACGTCGATGCGGAAGCCGTCCACGCCCATGTCGAGCCAGAACCGCAGGATGGAGCGGAACTCGTCGCCGACGGCCGGGTGCTCCCAGTTGAAGTCGGGCTGCTCGGGCGCGAACAGGTGCAGGTACCACTCGCCCGGTGTGCCGTCGGGCTCGGTGACGCGGGTCCAGGCCGGGCCGCCGAAGATCGACTCCCAGTCGTTGGGCGGCAGCTCGCCGTTCGCGCCCTTGCCGGGGCGGAAGTGGTAGCGGTCGCGCGAGGGCGAGCCGGGGCCCTCGGCGAGGGCGCGCTTGAACCACTCGTGCTGGTCGGAGGAGTGGTTCGGGACCAGGTCGACGATGATCCTGAGGCCGAGGCCGTGGGCGTCGCGGATCAGCGCGTCGGCGTCCAGGAGGGTGCCGAACATGGGGTCGACGGCGCGGTAGTCGGCGACGTCGTAGCCGGCGTCGGCCTGCGGGGAGGCGTAGAAGGGGCTGAGCCACACGGCGTCCACGCCGAGGTCGCGCAGGTACGGCAGGCGGGAGCGGATGCCTTCCAGGTCGCCCATGCCGTCGCCGTTGCTGTCGGCGAAGCTGCGCGGGTACACCTGGTAGATCACCGCGTCCCGCCACCAGTCGCGGCGCCGGGCGACGGTGGCGACGGCCGCGTCGGTCGTGGGGGTCGGGGCCGGGGCGGCGGAGTGCTGCTGGCTCATGTCGTCCTTGATACGAGGTTCGGTCAGGGAGGCGGCTGGAGACGAGGCGGCCGCGGTGCCGGCGGGGTCGGATGGACACCGCGGCCGCCTACCCGCGCGCGCCAGGCGCGCGGGAGTCGCTGACGCGAAGGGGTCAGCCCTTCGTGCCGCCGGCGGTGAGGCCGGCCACCAGGTTCTTCTGCACGAGGTAGAAGAACGCGGAGACCGGTATCGCGATCAGGACCGCGGTGGCGGCCATGAGGTTGCGCTGTGCGTCGTGCTCGCTGACGAAGCTCTGCAGACCGACGGCGAGGGTGTACTTCTCGTCGTCGAGCATGAACGTCGTGGCGAAGGCGACCTCGCCGAACGCGGTGATGAAGCTGTAGAACGCGGCGACCGCGAGCCCCGGCTTGGAGAGCGGCAGGATCAGCCGCGCGAACGTGCCGAAGGGGGTCAGCCCGTCGACCCGTCCCGCCTCGTCGATCTCGAACGGGATGGTGTCGAAGTAGCCCTTCATCAGCCAGGCGCAGTACGGCACCGCCGTCGAGCAGTAGACGAGGACGAGTCCGAGGTAGCTGTCGACGAGCTGCAGGTCCGAGAGGATCTGGTACATCGGGACCATCAGGACGGCCACCGGGAACATCTGGGTGACCAGCAGCACCCACATGAACTTCCGGTAGCCGGGGAAGCGCATGCGGGAGACCGCGTAGCCGGTGGTGGCGGCGACGAGGACGCCGATGACCGTGGTGCCGAGCGAGACGATCAGCGAGCTCTTCAGCCAGTCGAAGAAGTTCGTGTTCTGCAGGACGAACGTGTAGTTGTCGAGCGTCATCTTGCCCCAGATGCCGCCGGGGCGCAGATAGTCGTCCTTGTCGGGACCGAGGGAGAGGAAGACCAGCCAGGCGACCGGGAACAACGCGATCAGACTGGCGACGATCAGGATGCCGTGCGAGGTGAGGCGGCCCAGCGGGCCGCTCTCGCCGCGCCGGCGCGCCGTGCGCGGCGGGAGCGGTCCGTCGGCAGGCCGGTCCGCCGGAGCAGTGGTGGTGACGGTGGATGTGCTCATGGGGACTCCTGCCTCAGATCGCGAGCTGCTGCTCATTGCGGTTCAGCCAGCGGCGGTAGAAGGAGGTGAAGACGACCAGGATGGCCAGCAGCAGCATGCCGTAGGCCGCGGACTCGGCGAACTCGCGCGGCTGCTGCCCGAAGCCCAGGTAGTAGGACCAGGTGACGAGGATCTGGGCGTCCGGGGCGGTGTTGCCGAACAGCAGGAAGATGATCGCGAACTGGTTGAAGGTCCAGATGACGCCGAGCAGGACCACGGTGGAGCTGACCGAGCGCAGGCCGGGCAGGGTGACGTGGCGGAACCGCTGCCAGGCGCTCGCGCCGTCCATCTCGGCCGCCTCGTACAGGCTGGCGTCGATGGACTGCAGTCCGCCGAGCAGGGAGATCATCATGAACGGCACACCGCACCAGGTGTTGACCATGATCGCGGCGAACCGCTGCCAGAAGGTGTCCTCCAGCCACGCCGGCGAGGGCAGGCCGAGGGAGTCCAGGGCGGTGTTGACGATGCCGGCGTCGGCGAGCATGAAGCGCCAGCCGAAGACGGTGACGAAGGTCGGCACGGCCCACGGCAGGATGAGGACCAGCCGGTAGAAGGTGCGGCCGCTCAGCTTCTGGTTGAGCAGCAGGGCCAGGCCCAGGCCGATGCCGTAGTGCAGGGTGACACAGGCCGCCGTCCACACGATCGTCCAGACGAACTTGGACCAGAAGCGGTCGTAGGCCGTCTCGCCCCACAGGATGTCGGCGTAGTTGTCGATGCCGATGAACCTGTAGGTGGCCTCGATCTCGTTGACGCCGATGGTGCGGGCCGAGTTCAGGCTGTCGGCGTCGGTGAGGGTGAGGTAGAAGCCGTAGGCCAGGGGGTACAGCACGATGACGCCGAGCACCAGCGCCACCGGCGCGATCATGGCGTAGGCGTACCAGTACTTCTGGTATCCGCGCTTCAGGCGGCTGCCCGGCCCGGGGCGGGGCGCGCGGTCACCGCGGCGCTTGCCGGTCGCGCGGTCGATGGCGACTGTCATGGTTCGGCACCTTCTGGATGATCAAGGGGGACGGCACACAGGCCGGCGGCCGCCGGACCCTCCCCTCCTGGAAGCGGGTCCGGCGGCCACACGGGCATTACTTGCTGAAGTCCGGCACCAGCTTGGCGATCGCGGTCTCCGCGTCGCCCAGGCCCTTGTCCAGGGACTCCTTGCCGCTCGCGATCTGCGGCAGCTCGTCGTCCAGCGGACCCCACAGCGAGCTGTACTCGGGCAGGGCCGGGCGCGGCTGGGCGGCGGCGAGGACCGTCTGGTAGCCGGCGATGCCCGGGTCGGCCTTGACCTGGTCGGTGTAGGCGTCGTCGCGCGTGGGCAGCGTGGAGTTCTTCAGCGCGATGGTCTCCTGCGCCTTGGCCGAGGTCATGAACTTCACGAACTTCAGCGCGGCCTGCTGCTTGTCCTCGGTGGAACCGGCGTAGACGGAGAGGTTGTGGCCGCCGGTCGGGGCGCCCGCCTTGCCGGTGGAACCGGCCGGGACGGTGGCGATGCCGAGGTTGTTCTTGTCCTTGAAGGCGGAACCCTTGTAGAAGTTGGTGATCTCCCACGGGCCCTGGATGATCGAGGCGACCTTGCCGTTGACGAACGCGTCCTGGATGTGGGCGTAGGCGTCGGCGGTGACGTCGGCCTTGTGCAGGCCCTTGCCGTCGAAGAGGTCCAGCCAGGTGCCGTACGCCTTCTCGGCCTCGGCCGACTTCACGGTGACCTTCTTGGCGTCGGCGTCGACCATGTCGGTGCCCTCGCCGTACAGGAACGGCTGGGCGTAGTAGCCGGCGGTGGAGCCCCAGTAGCCGTCGACGCCGGTCTTGTCCTTGACGGTGGCGGCGGCCTTCTTCAGGTCGTCCCAGGTCTTGGGGGCCTCGACGCCGGCCTTCGCGAACAGTTCCTTGTTGTAGACGAAGGCGAGGGTGTCCGTGGTGAAGGGGACGCCGTAGGTCTTGCCCTCGTACTTGGCCTGCTCGATCAGGTTGGGCTTGAACTCGTCCTGCTCGGCGAGGGCCTCGGTGCCGTCCAGCGGCAGGAAGAAGCCCTTCTTGGCGAAGGCGGGGGTCCAGCCGACCTCGGAGCGCAGCACGTCGGGGGCGCCCTTGGAACCGGCGGCGGTGTCGAACTTGTTCTGCGCCTGGTCGAAGGGGACGTTGACGAACTCGACCTTGATGTCCTTGTTGGCGGCCTCGAACTCCTTGACCAGGGCCTGGTACGTCGGCGCCTCGTTGGTCGCGTTGGAGGTGTCCCACCAGGTGATGGTGACCGGGCCGCCGGCCGAGTCGCCGCTGTCGCTGTCTCCGCCGCAGGCCGTCGCCGCGAGGGCGAGGGACGCCACCAGCGCGGTGGCCGCTATGCCACGCCGCATGAGTTCTCCTTGAGGGTGAAAGCCCGTGAGTGCAGGTGCGGCCCCGTCTGCCGTCCTGCTGACTTGCCGACTGCGCCGTTGCGGCCGCCGGGCGACGTGAACGTAACAGCGATGGAACCGTTTCGAAAGACCTTGCAGAAAAGTTTTGCAAGCGACGCCGAGAGTTACCCCGCCGTGACCTGTCCTCGACTGCTCGGCAACCCGGGTTTCCGCCTGTACGACAGGGGTTCGGACTGTTGTGCAAGACTCTGCAAGTACTTGCCATCCGTTGCCGCCGGGGGAATCATCCGTTGCGGACCGGACGCCGACCACGACGTGAGGGACCGCGATGACCCAGCAGCCCGCAGCGGGCCGTTCGACGGCGCGCACCGCGCGCACCAGGCGTCCGATCGGTGTGCAAGGGGAGAACCGGCGGCTACAGTCCAGTCCTGTGACCACACGCCTTGCCGATATCGCTGCTCAGGCGGGGGTGAGCGAGGCCACCGTCAGCCGCGTCCTCAACGGCAAGCCGGGCGTCGCCGCCACCACCCGCCAGTCCGTGCTCGCCGCCCTCGACGTCCTCGGCTACGAGCGTCCGGTGCGGCTGCGGCAGCGCAGCGAGGGCCTGGTCGGGCTGATCACCCCGGAGCTGGAGAACCCGATCTTCCCGGCGCTGGCCCAGGTCATCGGGCAGGCGCTGACCCGCCAGGGTTACACGCCGGTGCTCGCCACCCAGACCCCGGGCGGGTCGACGGAGGACGAGCTGACGGAGATGCTCGTGGACCGCGGCGTGGCCGGCATCATCTACGTCTCCGGGCTGCACGCCGACACCACCGCCGACACGCAGCGCTACGAGCGGCTGCGGGCGCAGGGCGTGCCGTTCGTGCTCGTGGACGGTTTCTCGCCGAAGGTGCAGGCGCCGTTCATCTCCCCCGACGACCGGGCCGCGATGGCGCTCGCCGTCACCCACCTCGCCTCCCTCGGCCACACCCGCATCGGCCTCGCGCTCGGGCCGAAGCGGTTCGTGCCGGTGCAGCGCAAGATCGAGGGCTTCGTGCGCACCGTGCAGGAGCAACTGGGGCTGAGCGCCGAGACGGTCGAGACCGAGCTGGTCCAGCACTCGCTGTACACGCTGGAGGGCGGCCAGGCCGCCGCCACCGCGCTGATGGACCGCGACTGCACGGCGGTGGTGTGCGCGAGCGACATGATGGCCCTGGGCGCGATACGGGCGGCCCGGCAGCGCGGTCTGGACGTGCCGAAGGACATCTCGGTGGTCGGCTTCGACGATTCCCCGCTGATCGCCTTCACCGATCCGCCGCTGACCACGGTCCGCAAGCCGGTTCCGGCGATGGGCCAGGCCGCGGTGCGCACGCTGCTGGAGGAGATCGGCGGAACGCCCGCGCCGCACAGTGAGTTCGTGTTCATGCCGGAACTGGTGGTGCGCGGTTCGACCGCTTCGGCCCCTGGGGACCGGAATCGTCCCCAGGGTGGAGGGTAGGACTTCCGGCGCACTGCCACAGGAGGAGGGAGCGGGCCTGCCCTCGGGGGAGCGCATGCGGGCCGGGCCCGACCGGGGGATGATCTGAGAAGAGGTCTTTTCTGGCAGACTCTGGCCCATGGGTGACACGACGGTGACAACGCTGGAAGGCCGGGAAGAGGCCGCAGCGCATCCCGTCGCGGACAAGACGGGGTCAGGTCGCCTGCGTCGTCTGCGCGCCCCCCGCCGGCCCCGGCTGTGGTTCGAGATCCTGCTGATCGCGGTGAGTTACTGGACGTACTCGCTCGTCCGCAACGCCGTGCCGGAACAGCGGTCCGAGGCGCTGCGCAACGCCGACTGGGTCTGGCGGCTCGAGCGGCAACTGGGTCTCGCCGTCGAGGAGTCCGTCAACCACGCCGTGAACTCGGTGACTTGGCTCATCGTCGGCATGAACTACTACTACGCCACCCTGCACTTCGTGGTGACGTTGGGTGTCCTGGTGTGGCTCTACCGTGGTCATCCCGGCCGTTACGCGGCGGCCCGCCTGGTCCTCTTCACCACCACGGGCATCGCCCTCGTCGGCTACTACCTGTATCCGCTCGCCCCGCCCCGGCTGATGAACGGCCAGGACTTCATCGACACCGTCCTGGTCCACCAGACGTGGGGTTCGATGGCCTCCGGCGACCTGAAGAACATGTCGAACCAGTACGCCGCGATGCCGTCGATGCACATCGGCTGGTCGGTGTGGTGCGGTCTGACGATCTTCGCGCTGGCCACCGTCCCGTGGGTGCGGGTGCTGGGCCTGGTGTACCCGGCGGCCACGCTGGTGGTCATCGTCGCCACCGCCAACCACTTCTGGCTGGACGCGGTGGGCGGCGTCCTCTGTCTGGCCTTCGGCTACTGCATCGCCGCGGTCTGGTACGGCCGGCAGCCGTACACCCTGCCGAGGCAGGTGGGCGAACGGGAGGAACGGGGGCCGGACCGGATTCCGGTGCCGAAACAGGGATGACCCGGGGGTCACGACCCCCCGTAGAACAGCTCCTCCACCACGCCCCGCGCCCGCCGTGCCGTGCGCCGGTACGCGTCGAGCATGTCGCCGGCGTGACCGGGGCCGTAGCCCAGGTAGCGGCCGACGGCGCCCAGCTCCCGGGGCACGGTGGGGAAGGTGTCCCCGGCCCGGCCCCGGACCAGCATCACCGCGTTGCGCACGCGGGTGGCGAGCACCCAGGCCTCGTCGAGGGTGGAGGCGTCCTCCTCGGAGATCAGCCCGGCCGCGCGGGCGGCGGCCAGCGCCTGCCGCGTGCGGGTCGTGCGCAGGCCCGGCTCCTTCGCGCCGTGCCGCAGCTGGAGCAGCTGCACGGTCCACTCCACGTCGGACAGCCCGCCCGGCCCGAGCTTGGCGTGCAGTTTGGGGTCGGCGCCGCGCGGCAGCCGCTCGGACTCCATACGGGCCTTCAGCCGGCGGATCTCACGGACGGCCTCCTCGTCGAGCCCGGCGGCCGGGTAGCGCAGCGGGTCGATCAGCTCGGTGAAGCGGCGGCCCAGGTCCTCGTCCCCGGCGACGTGCTCGGCGCGCAGCAGCGCGTGCCGTTCCCACACCAGCGACCAGCGGCGGTAGTACGCCTCGTACGACTTGAGGGTGCGCACCAGCGGGCCGGACTTGCCCTCCGGGCGCAGGTCGGCGTCGACGATCAGGGGCGGGTCGGCGCTGGGGACCTGGAGCAGGCGGCGCATCTCGGCGACCACCTTGTTCGCGGCCTCGGCGGCCTCCCGCTCGTCCACGCCGTCGCGTGGTTCGTGCACGAACAGGACGTCCGCGTCGGAGCCGTAGCCCAGCTCGTGTCCGCCGAAGCGGCCCATGCCGATGACGGCGAACCGGGTGGGGAGCGTGTCGCCCCACCCCTCGCGGACCACCGCGCGGAGCGTGCCGGCGAGGGTGGCGGCCGTCAGGTCGGACACCGCGCCGCCCACCAGGTCCACCAGGGCGCCCTGGTCGGCCTCGGCGGGCTGCGACTCGGTGCCGTAGGAGCCGACGATGTCGGCGGCGGACGTACGGAACAGCTCGCGGCGGCGCACCCCGCGGGCGGCGGTGACGCCCTGGACGGCGTTGTCGGCGCGGCGGACGGCGGCGAGGATCTCCTGCTCCAGCGGGGCGCGGGGGCGCGGCCGGAGTCCCCCGCCGCCGTCGCCGAGCAGCGCCACCGCCTCGGGGGCGCGCATCAGCAGGTCGGGGGCGAGCCGGCCGGCGGACAGCACGCGGGCCAGGTTCTCGGCGGCGGCGCCCTCGTCGCGCAGCAGCCGCAGGTACCAGGGTGTCTTGCCGAGCGCGTCGGAGACCTTGCGGAAGGTGAGCAGACCGGCGTCCGGGTCGGCGGAGTCCGCGAACCAGCCGAGCAGCACGGGCAGCAGGGTGCGCTGGATGGCGGCCTTGCGGGTGACACCGGACGCCAGCGCCTCCAGGTGGCGCAGCGCGGCGGCCGGATCGGCGTACCCGAGCGCGATCAGCCGCTCCCGCGCGGCCTCGGCGCTGAGCCGGGCCTCGCCCGGGGCGAGTGCGGCGACGGCGTCCAGCAGCGGCCGGTAGAACAGCTTCTCGTGCAGCCGCCGTACGACGGAGGCGTGCCGCTTCCACTCCCGGGTCAGGGTGGCGACCGGGTCGGTGCGCAGGTCCAGGGAGCGGCCCAGGCGGCGCAGGTCGGCCTCGTCCTCGGGGACGAGGTGGGTGCGGCGCAGCCGGTGGAGCTGGATGCGGTGCTCCAGGGAGCGCAGGAAGCGGTAGGCGTCGTCGAGCTGGGCGGCGTCCGCGCGGCCGACGTAGCCGCCGGCGGCGAGGGCCTTCAGCGCGTCGAGGGTGGTGCCGCTGCGCAGCGAGCCGTCGGCGCGCCCGTGCACCAGTTGCAGCAGCTGCACCGCGAACTCGACGTCCCGCAGACCCCCCGGGCCCAGTTTCAGCTGCCGGTCGACCTCGGCGGCGGGGATGTTCTCCACCACCCGGCGGCGCATCTTCTGCACGTCGGCGACGAAGTTCTCCCGCTCCGCGGCCCCCCACACCAGCGGCTGGAGCGCGGCGACGTACTCCTCGCCGAGCGCGAGGTCGCCGGCGACCGGGCGGGCCTTGAGCAGCGCCTGGAACTCCCAGGTCTTGGCCCAGCGCTGGTAGTAGGCGAGGTGGGAGGCGAGGGTGCGCACGAGCGGCCCGTTGCGGCCCTCGGGGCGCAGATTGGCGTCGACGGGCCAGATGGAGCCCTCGACGGTGGTCTCCGAGCAGATCCGCATCAGGTGCGAGGCGAGCCGGGTCGCGGCGCGCAGCGCCTTGTCCTCGTCGGCGCCGTTCACCGCCTCGCCGACGAAGATGACGTCGACGTCGGAGACGTAGTTCAGCTCGTGTCCGCCGCACTTGCCCATCGCGATCACCGCGAGCCGGCACAGGGCGGCGTCCTCGGGCGCGGCGGCCACGGCGAGGCCGAGGGCGGCGCGCAGGGTGGCGGTGGCGAGGTCGGCGAGCTCGGCGGCGGTCTGGGCGACCTCGATGGTGCCGCAGACGTCACGGGCGGCGATGGACAGCAGACAGCGCCGGTAGGCGACGCGGAGCGAGACCGGGTCGGTGGCTTCGGCGAGGCCCCGCTCGAACTCCTCGATGCCGGGGTGCAGGTCGCGCGGCTCGTAGGTGACGAGGGCCTGCCAGTCGCCCGGGTGCCGGGCCAGATGGTCGGCGAGCGCCTCGGACGCGCCGAGCACCCCGAGCAGCCGGTCCCGCAGCGGCTTGGCGGCTATCAGCGTGTCCAGCAGTTCCTGGCGGGCGGTGACCCCGCTCTGCGCCTCCAGCAGCCGCACAAGGCCCCGCAGCGCGAGGTCGGGATCGGCGGTGGCACCGAGGGCGTCCAGCAGCACGGGGTCGTCGCGCACGAGCGTGAGTCCGGCGCTGTCGAGCAGCCGCTCGGCGGCGGACGGATCGGTGAAGCCGTGCCGCAGCAGCCGCGTGAAGGTACTGCTCCTGCGCCCCGGCGCCGACGTCATCCCCGGCCTCCCTCGTGCCTCGGATCAAGGTCGTACGGCCATGAGCCTATCCGGAGTACGGACCTGCGGCCCCGGGGCGGCCTGCGATGAGTTCCGGGAGCGGACGGGGTCTGATGGAGGACGGCACGTACGGCCGACCGGCGATGGAGGTCCCATGAGCGACACCCCCGAGACCCGCCTCGACCCGCGCTACAGCGACCCGGCGGCCGGGGCCCCGCCCTGGTCCGGGACGGAGCTGCTGCTCAGCGAGGCGGAGCTGTTCTGGATCTCCACGGTCCGCCCCGACGGCCGCCCCCATGTCACCCCGCTCCCTGCCGTCTGGTCGGCCGGCGCCCTGCACTTCTGCACCGGCCCGGACGAACGCAAGGCCCGCAACCTGGCGGAGAACCCGCACGTCGTACTGACGACCGGCACCAACACCTGGAACGAGGGCTACGACGTGGTGGTGGAGGGCGAGGCGGTACGGGTCACCGACGACGCGCGGCTGCGCGAGCTGGCGGCGGCGTGGGAGGCGAAGTACGGCGGCTTCTGGCACTTCGAGGTCCGGGACGGGTACTTCCATCACGGTCCGGGACACGCCGTCGTGTTTTCGGTGGCGCCGCGGACCGTTTTCGGCTTCGGTAAGGGGGAGCCGTTCAGCCAGACCCGGTGGCGGTTCGCCTGACGCGGAGCCGACTGTCGACGAAGGAGCCGGAATTCCATGGACATGACCCTCGAAGTGATCCCGCTGCCGGTGAGCGACATCGACCGGGCCAGGGACTTCTACCGGGACAAGGTGGGCTTCCACGTCGACATCGACCAGGAGGTCATGCCGGGCATGCGCATCGTCCAGCTGACCCCGCCCGGCTCGGGCTGTTCGATCGCCCTCGGCAGCAGCCTCTGGGAGATGACCCCCGGACCCACTCCGGCCCCGGGCTCCTACCAAGGACTCCAGCTCTGCGTGGCCGACATCGAGGCGGCCCACGCGGAACTGGTCGAGCGGGGCCTGGAGGTCTCCGAACCGGTCCGGTACGCCGACTCCGACGGCGCCACCTTCATGTACTTCACGGACCCGGACGGCAACGGCTGGGCGGTCCAGGAGTACCGGCGGCGGGCGACGGAACCGCTGCACAAGGCGCTGGGGGACCTGGCGGGGGCGTAGGGCGCCGTCACCGGTCAGCGGCCGGCGGGAAGGATCCGGAAGCAGGGGTGGCCGCCACCTGCCGGCCGTGCGGTCCAAAAGTCCCGGAGGCCTCCGGTGGGGATGGCGTCCGTGCCGTATCCGGCGGCGGGGCGGCCTCCTTGATCAGGAGCAGGTCACTGTCGTCGGCGTAGGCGTAGGCGTAGGCGTAGGTGCGCTTCGGAGCCACGCCGTCCCGGCACACCTCCTGTACCGGGAAGGCGTGGTGCCGGACGAACGGTGAACGGCCCGCCGTGCTCGTCCCACCCCGATATCCGATCCCCTCATCACGTGTCAATCACGTACAAATGGCGACTCGTCATGTCACGGGCGGCTTTATGTGAGGACCGGCGTTCAGACCTCCGGCGTGCGTCGGCCCGTAGGGAGCAGGAGCCGCACCAGCACATCCGATGAGGGGAAGTCGCCGATGAGTGAGTCCGTACGAACCGGAGCCGGGAGCACCGGAGACAAGGTCAAGGCAGAGACCTCCGCGACGGCCGGCCAGGCCAGGCAGGCCGCCGGGCAGGTCGCGGGGACCGCGGCGGAGCAGGCCCGGGCCGTCGTGGGCGAGGCGCGGCAGCAGGCCGGCACGGTCGTCGAGGACCTGCGCGGCCGCGCGATCGACGAGGCGGACGAGCAGACCAGGCGGGCGGCCGGCACGCTGCGGCAGTGGGCGAACGACTTCTCCGGTCTGGCCGCGCATGCGGAGAGCGACTCGCCCGCCCGCAGTCTGGCGGCCCGGGCCGGCGACAAGGGGCAGCGGGCGGCCGACTATCTGGAGCGGCAGGGGGTCGAGGGCCTCGTCGCCGACCTCCAGGGCTTCGCCCGGCGCCGCCCCGGCGCCTTCCTCGGCGGCGCGCTGCTGGCCGGGCTGGCCGTCGGACGCCTGGCGAAGGTGACCCAGACGGCGTCCCGGGCCGACGGGAACGGGCAGCGGCAGCTCACCACGGCCCCGGCCGCCGAGACCCTGCCGGTCGCTCCCCCGCCGGGGACCGCACCGCCCGCGCCGTCCACTCCGCCGAGCCTCGGCACGCCGCCGGCCGGCACGCCGGGCCGTCCGTTCCCGGAGGCGTGAGATGGCCACGATGTCACCGCTGTCCCGGGCCCGCTCGGCCGAGCCGTATGAAGGGGAGCGGTCCGCGGGTGAGTTGCTGTCCCGGGTGACCTCCGACCTCCAGGTCCTCTTCCGTCAGGAGGTGGAGCTGGCCAAGGCCGAGATCAAGGAGGAGGGCAGCAAGGCGGGCAAGGCGGCCGGGATGTTCGGCGGTGCCGGTTTCGCCGGCTACATGGTCCTGCTGTTCCTGTCGCTGGCGGCCATGTTCGGTCTGGCCAACGTGATGGACGACGGCTGGGCCGCGCTGATCATCGCCGCGCTGTGGGCCGTCGCCGCGGCCGTGCTGTACCAGAAGGGCCGCGCGAAGATGCGCACCGTCTCGCCGAAGCCCGAGAAGACCGTCCAGACGCTGAAGGAGGACGCGGAATGGGCACGTCACCCGACCAAATGAGGGCCGAGATAGCGGCCACACGGAGCCAGCTCTCCGCGGACGTGGACCGGCTCGCCGACCGGGCCAGCCCTCGCCGCATGGTCCGCCGCCGCAGGGCGAGGATGCGCCGCACGGTGTCGGGCGTCCGTGACCGTGTCATGGGCACCGCCTCGTACACGGCCCACGGCATGGCCGACACCGCCCGGTCGGCGGCCGGCTCGGTGCAGTCGGCGGCCGGTTCGGCGGCCGGCTCGGTGCAGGAGGGCACCGGACGGGCGGCCGACTCGGCGCGCGAGGTCGCCGGCCAGGCGGGGCAGGCCGTCCAGCAGACGCCCGAGATGGCCCGCCGCCAGACGCAGGGCAACCCGATCGCCGCCGGTCTGGTCGCCTTCGGGGTCGGCCTGCTGGCCGCCTCGATGGTGCCCGCCTCCGAGAAGGAACAGCAGAAGGCGTCCGAGCTGATGGAACGCGGCGCCGAGGCGCTGGAGCCGGTCAAGCAGGCCGCCGCCGAGTCCGCGCAGCACCTGAAGGAAGACGCCAGGGAGGCCACGCAGAGCGCGGCCGCGGAGGTGAAGGACACCGCGCAGCAGGCGGCCCGCACCACCCAGGACGAGGCCCGCGACCAGGCCGGCCAGGTCACCGACCAGGCCAAGGACTCCGGCCGCAGCCTCAAGGACGAGGCCGGCCGCCGTTCCGGACCGGCGTGACACCGGCTCTCCGGACTCCGGACTCCGGTCTCCGGAGAAGAGGGAGCCCTGCCCCGGCCG
>NZ_JBHYVC010000048.1:0-28845 GCF_042749965.1 Streptomyces sp. NPDC059454
GAACTGCGCGAACAGGGGTCCGGGGCGAAGCCCCCAGGGACGGGAAGGGGTGGTGGGGGCGACACCCGCCACCGTCCCCCTCGCCGAGGCCGTCTCAGGCGTTCGGCGTCTCACCCTGCTGTGCCTGCTGCTCGGCGATCTGCTTGCGGACGTCGTCCATGTCCAGCTTGCGGGCCTGCCCGATGACGTCCGTCAGAGCGGCCTCGGGCAGCGCACCCGGCTGGGCGAACACGGCGACCTGGTCGCGCACGATCATCAGCGTCGGAATCGACTGGATGCCGAAGGCCGCGGCCAGCTCCGGCTGCGCCTCGGTGTCCACCTTGCCGAACACCAGGTCGGGGTTCTCCTCCGCCGCCTTCTCGTACACCGGCGCGAATTGGCGGCACGGGCCGCACCAGGCCGCCCAGAAGTCGATCAGCACGAACTCGTTGTCCGTGACCGTCTGGTCGAAGTTCTCCTTGGTGAGCTCCATGGTGCTGCTCATCGCGTGTTCCTTCTTCCTGGTGTCGGGTCGGGCCGTCGGCACAACACGGCCGGCCGGTCACGTATTCCGCGCCCCTACCCATGTGGCCACAGGGCACACCACCCACCAGACTGACGCCATGACGGAAACGCAACCGACGCAACCGGAATCAACCGCCTACGACGTCGTGGTGATCGGCGCCGGGCCCGTGGGCGAGAACGTCGCCGACCGCACCCGTGCCGCCGGGCTCACCACCGCGGTAGTGGAGAGCGAACTGGTCGGCGGCGAGTGCTCCTACTGGGCGTGCATGCCCAGCAAGGCCCTGCTGCGCCCGGTCATCGCCCGGGCCGACGCCCTCCGCCTCCCCGGCCTGAGCCGGTCCGTCCAGGGGCCCCTGGACGCCGACGCCGTACTCGCCCGCCGGAACTCCTTCACCTCCGACTGGAAGGACGACGGCCAGGTCCAGTGGCTCCAGAGCACCGGAGCCGACCTGTACCGCGGCCGGGGACGGCTCACCGGTCCGCGCACCGTCACCGTCACGGACGCCGACGGCGGCCGGCGGGTCCTCACCGCCCGGCACGCCGTCGCCGTCTGCACCGGCAGCCGCGCCCGGCTGCCCGACCTGCCCGGACTCGACGGGGTCCGGCCCTGGACCAGCCGCGAGGCCACCGGCGCGCAGTCCGTGCCCGGCCGGCTGGTCGTGGTCGGCGGCGGGGTCGTCGCCACCGAGATGGCCTGTGCCTGGCAGGCCCTCGGCTCGCGGGTCACCGTCCTCGTCCGCGGCGAGGGCCTGCTGAACCGCATGGAGCCGTTCGCCGGCGAGATGGTCGCCGAGGCGCTCACCGAGGCCGGCGCACAGATCCGCACCGGCACCTCCGTGAAGTCGGTGACCAGGGAGAACGGCACGGTCCTGGTCGTCACCGACGACGGTGACCGGATCGAGGCCGACGAGATCCTCTTCGCCACCGGACGCGCCCCGCGCACCGACGACATCGGCCTGGAGACGATCGGCCTGGAGCCCGGCTCCTGGCTTGCTGTGGACGACAGCCTCCGCGTCACCGGCCACGACTGGCTGTACGCCGTCGGCGACGTCAACCACCGGGCCCTCCTCACCCACCAGGGCAAGTACCAGGCCCGGATCGCGGGCGCCGCCATCGTCACCCGGGCCGCCGGGGGGTCCGTACACGCGGAGGACTGGGGCGCGCACGCCGCCACCGCCGACCACGACGCCGTCCCCCAGGTCGTCTTCACCGACCCGGAGGCGGCCTCCGTCGGCCTCTCCCTGGCCGAGGCGCAGCGGGCGGGCCACCGCGTCCGCGCCGTCGACGTCGATCTCTCCTCGGTCGCGGGCGCCGGCCTGTACGCCGACGGTTACAAGGGCCGCGCCCGCATGGTCGTCGACCTCGAGGACGAGATCCTGCGCGGTCTCACCCTCGTCGGCCCCGGCGTCGGCGAACTCATCCACTCCGCGACCATCGCCGTCGCCGCCCGCGTCCCGATCGCCCGCCTGTGGCACGCGGTCCCGTCCTACCCGACGATCAGCGAGGTCTGGCTCCGCCTCCTGGAGGCACACCGGGACGCCTGAGCCGCAGCGGTCTTTTCAGCCCGCCCGGGGTACCCCCTCCGGGGAGTCCGAGGGAGAGGCCCGTTCAGGGCCGAAAAGGGGGTCTGGGGGCGAAGCCCCCGGGGGACGGGGCGGGGCGGCGGGGGCGGGGGCGAGCCACCCTCGGGCCGACGGCCGACGGCCCGCCGGGCCCGGAGCGCGGTCACGGCAGCTCGAAGCCCAGGTGCCGCGCCGCCGCGTCCGGCGTCGGCTGCGACCAGCGCTCCGCCACGGCCTGGTGGGACGACAGCGAGCGCGGCTCGGCCCGGTCGAGGTACAGCGTGCCGTCGAGGTGGTCCGTCTCGTGCTGCACGATCCGCGCGGGCCAGCCGGTGAACACCTCGTCCAGCGCCCGCCCGTGCTCGTCCTGTCCCCTCAGCCGCACCTCGGCGGGCCGCGCCACCACCGCCTGGTACCCCGGCACGCTCAGGCACCCCTCGAAGAACCCGGCCCGCCGGGTGCCGACCGGCTCGTACGCCGGGTTGACCAGCACCCGGAACGGCTGCGGCACCCGCCCGCGCGCGCGGCGCACCTCCTCCGGGACCGGCGCCGGATCCTCGATCACCGCGATCCGCAGCCCCACCCCGACCTGCGGCGCGGCCAGCCCGACACCCGGCGCCGCGCGCATGGTGACCCGCAGCGCCGCCACGAAGCGGGCCAGCAGTTCGGGCCCCAACTGCCCGTCGTACGGCTCGGTGCCACCGCGCAGCACCGGGTCGCCGGCCGCGACTATGGGCAACGGCCCTCCAACGGCGAGCAGTCGCTCGACCCGCTCGGCCAAGGGCGCGCGATCGTCCGGAGTTCCCATCCCGCCAGGATCGCACGCCCTTCACATGTGACACGGGTCACGCACATCTCCCGGGAACCGGACGGCCCGCCACCCCGACTACTGCACCACCACCCCGCCAGCCGAGACGTCCCCGGGAGAACCCCACCGATGACCACCGCTCCCTCGACCAGCACGGAAGAGGCACCGAAACCCCCCGCCCCCGCACCCGCGAAGAGCGCCTGGGCCGGCCTGCGCCCCCTCGTCCTGCGCCTGCACTTCTACGCGGGAGTCCTGGTCGCGCCGTTCCTCCTCGTCGCCGCCCTCACCGGCCTGCTGTACGCCGCCTCCTTCCAGGCCGAGAAGATCGTCTACGACCATGAGCTGACCGTCCCCGTCGGCGACCGGAAGCTGCCCGTCTCCGAGCAGGTGGCCGCCGCCCGCGAGGCCCACCCCGAGGGAACGGTCTCCGCCGTACGTCCCTCACCCGAGGCGGACGCCACCACCAGGGTGATGCTGTCCGGCATACCGGGTGTGGACCCCGACCACACCCTGGCCGTGTTCGTCGACCCGTACACCGCGAAGGTGCGCGGCGAACTGGAACAGTACGGCTCCACGGGCGCGCTGCCCCTGCGCACCTGGATCGACGAGTTCCACCGCGATCTGCACCTCGGTGAACCGGGCCGCCTCTACAGCGAGTTCGCCGCCAGCTGGCTGTGGGTGATCGCGGGCGGGGGACTGGTGCTGTGGTTCTCCCGCCGCCGCGCCCTGCGCAAGCTGCGCGGCACCGGCGGGCGGCGCCGCACGCTGGCCCTGCACGGCGGCGTGGGCGTGTGGGCCGCGGCCGGCTTCATCTTCCTCTCGGCGACCGGACTGACCTGGTCCACCTACGCCGGCGCGAACATCGGCGAGCTGCGCACCTCCCTCGGCCAGGAGACCCCCTCGGTGTCGGCCGCGGCGGCCGGCGAACACGCGGGCCACGACGCGGCCGGCGGTACGGCGGGCGACGCGGCGCACGGCGTCGGCCTGGACAAGGTCCTCGCGGCGGCACGGGCCGAGGGCCTGGGCGACCCGGTGGAGATCGTGCCCCCCGCCGACGGGAAGTCCGCGTACGTCGTGCGGCAGATCCAGCGCAGCTGGCCCGAGAAGCAGGACTCGGTCGCCGTCGACCCCGCCTCCGGCGAGGTCACCGACGTCCTGCGCTTCGACGACTATCCGGTCCTCGCGAAACTCACCCGCTGGGGCATCGACCTGCACACCGGCAACCTGTTCGGCCTGGTGAACCAGATCGCCCTGATGGCCCTGGCCCTCACCCTGATCCTGCTGATCCTGTGGGGCTACCGCATGTGGTGGCAGCGGGGCCGCGGCTCCGCCTTCGGCCGGCCGGTTCCCCGCGGGGCCTGGCAGCAGGTACCGCCGTACGTATTCGTCCCCCTGCTGGCGGTGATCGCCGTCCTGGGCTACTTCGTCCCGCTCCTCGGCATCCCCCTGGCGGTGTTCCTCGCCGTCGACATCGTGCTCGGGGAGGTGGCCCACCGCCGGGGCCGGCGGACGTACACAAGCGGCACGGCGGCGCGCTGACGCACGGTGCCCGGCTCCCCGGCGCGGGGAACCGGGCACCGGCCCGCCCTCACTCCTCGTCGAAGGAGCCGCCCAGCGCGGCGGCGACCCGCAGATGCGGCCGGGCCTCGTCGTCCCGCCCCTGCCGCTGGAGGGTGCGCCCGAGCATCAGCCGGGCGTAGTGCTCCACCGGGTCGCGCTCCACGATGACCCTCAACTCCGCCTCCGCGCGCCGAAGTTGCGCCGAGTGGTAGTAGGCGCGCGCCAGCAGCAGCCGCGGCCCGGTCTGCTCCGGCACCTCCTCGACCAGCCCGCCGAGAACGCGCGCGGCGGCGGCGTAGTCCTTGGCGTCGAAGAACATCCCGGCGCGCTCCCAGCGCTCGGCCGGCGTTCCGTGGTCGTAGTACATGGTGTCCACTCCTGACCTCCTCCGGGGCCGACAACGGACCCGGGTGCCGCGGTATTCCGCCACCCCGCGGGCCGGCCGCGGCGGTCAGGTCGCCAGGCCCCGGCGGTAGGCGTAGATCACCGCCTGGACGCGGTCGCGCAGACCGAGTTTGGTGAGGATGCGGGAGACGAAGGTCTTCACGGTCTCCTGGCTGATCAGCAGGGCCGCGGCGATCTCGCGGTTGGACAGGCCGTCCGCGATGAGGCGGAGGACCTCCAGTTCGCGGGGGGTCAGGGGAAGGTCCCGCGGCGCCCCGTCCTCGGCGGGGCGGATCCGGGCGGCGTACCGGCCCACGAGCCGGCGGGTCACCTCCGGGTCCAGCAGCGCCGCGCCCATGGCCACGGTCCGGATCCCGTGCAGCAGCCGGTCCGGCGGCGCATCCTTGAGCAGGAACCCGCTCGCCCCCGCGCGCAGCGCCTCGTAGACGTACTCGTCCAGGTTGAACGTCGTCACCACGAGCACCTTCACCGGATGCGGCACCCCCGCACCGGCCAGCAGGCGGGTGGCCTCGATGCCGTCGAGCACCGGCATGCGTACGTCCATCACCACGACGTCCGGACGGAGCCGGCCGGCGAGGTCGACGGCGGACCGCCCGTCGCCGCACTCGCCCGCCACCTCCAGGTCGGGCTGGGCGCCGATGATGGTCACCAGGCCGGTGCGGATCAGCATCTGGTCGTCGCAGACCAGGACCCGGATCGGTGCGGTCATGCGGTGTTCCCCGTCGTCACCGTGTCCTCCGTCGTCACGGTGTTCCCCGCCGTCACCGTGGTCCCCGTCGGTATGCGGGCCCGTACGGCGAAGCCGCCACCGGCCTCCGGTCCCGCGCTGAAGTCGCCGCCCAGGACGTCGACCCGCTCCCGGAGGCCCGCCAGGCCCCGGCCGCTCCCGCCGGGGGAGGAGGCCGCCGGTGTGCCGGAACCGTCCGTGCCGACCTCCACGGTGATCTGCCGTTCGCTGTGCCGCACCCGGACCCGGGTGGCGCCGCCGTGGGCGTACTTGAGGGCGTTCGTCAGGGCCTCCTGCACGACCCGGTAGGCGACGAGGTCGGCGCTGCCGGTCGACGGCGCCGGCGTGCCCTCCTCGGTGAACTCCACCGGCTGCCCGGCCCGGCGGGTCTGCTCCACGAGCGTGAGGAGCCGGCCGACGGGCGGTGTCCTGGTCTCGGGGCCGTGGTCGGGGTCGAGCAGGTCGAGCAGGTGCCGCAGGTCGGTGATGGCCCGTCGGCCGGTGTCGGTGACGGCGGTCAGCGTCCGGTCCAGCCGGTCGGGCGCGGCGGTCAGATAGCGGGCCGCCTCGGCCTGCACGACCATCGCCGTCACATGGTGGGTCACGACGTCGTGCAACTCCCGGGCGATGCGGGCGCGTTCGGCGGCCCGGGAGTCCTCGGCGACGCGGTGCCGGCGCTCGGCCTCCGCGACCCGGGTGGAGCGCAGCCACGCCCCGACGCCCCACGAGAGGGCCACCGCCAGGTAGAACGTCACGAACTCGCTCACCGGCTCGCCCGGACCGATCCGGTGGAACGCGACCGTCAGCGCCACGTAGGCGACGGTGCACAGGACCGCGGTGGTGCGCCGGTACCGCTCCAGATACGCCCCGGCGCTCAGCAGCGCGATGGGCAGCGCGATGCCCGCGGGGGAGTGGTAGCCGCGGAGCTGGTCGAGGGCGAACCCGGCCGCCACCAGGGCGAGACAGACGGCCGGCCACCGCCGGCGCACGGCGAGCGGAAGGGCCTGGAGGGCCACCGCCCCGAAGGCGAGCGGGTCGAAGGGACGCTCCGGCACGCCACCGAGGAGCGTTCCGTGGTTCTGGAAGTCCGGCCACAGCGACAGGGAGAGGACGAGCAGCCCGAGCAGAAGGTCTCTGACGGTGACGTCCAGCCGGTGCCACGATTCCCGGAGCCGGTGAGGAGCGATCACCGGGGCAGTCTAGCGGTGGCGTCGACCCGCTCCGCGCGACGGCGGCGGGGCACCAGATTGCCGCGCCGGTGGGCCAGCCACAGGAACCCGATCGTCAGCAGCACACCGAACAGCACCGCGTACACGCTTCCCTCCGGGCCGAAGTCACCACCGGTGATCCACTTGTTGCCCGACGTCGTGGAGTCCAGCAGCCCCTGCTCGGTGTCGTTGCCCGAGACCACGGTGCTGAAGATGCCGCCCGCGGCGAAGTTCCAGCCGAAGTGCACGCCGATCGGCACCCACAGGTTGCGGGTGGCGACGTACGCGGCGGCGAGCATGCCGCCGGCCTCGATCGCGATGGCGAAGGCGCCCCACGCCGTGGCGTCCGGGTTGGGCAGGTGCGCCAGGCCGAACAGCAGCGCGGTCAGCACCAGCGCGATCCAGGTGCCCAGGTACTCCTCGATGATCCGGAACAGCACCCCGCGGAACAGCAGTTCCTCCGTGACGGCGGCGGCGGCCATGAAGCCGAACAGCCCGGCCGTGCCGCTCAGCGAACCCAGGCCGTGCACTTCGTAGTTGCCGGAGGTGAAGAGGTTCGTGACGACCATCCCGAACATCACGACGCCGATCAGCGTCCCCCGGCCGAGCGCCGGCGCGGCACCGCCCGGGTCCAGCTCCGTGACCGGCCGGTGCTCGGTCCGTCCCACCACCCACCGGTAGACCAGCACCGCGAGCACGGTGGTCAGCATCCCGAGGGCGAGCGTGAGCCACGGGTTGTCCCGCACCGCGCTCACGCTCTGTCCGCCTATGGCGGAGATCGCCGCCACGGCCAGGAACTGCCAGACCACTCTCATCGAGGACTCCTTCGTCGGATCCGCGGCCGAGCGCCGCGTGCCGCCATGGACGCTACGGATCCGGCGGCCGGGAATCGTCACCGTGCGGTGGACACTTGCCCGTAGCTCGCTCGGGGGACAGGACGTGTCTCGCTCCGACTCCCGCCTCGGCAGAAGGTGTTCTGGATCACACGCCGGGGAATGAGTCGCGGGCGTGGGAGAAACCGTATCCACGGGTGACCGGTCGGGGCCCGGGTGCGACGATGAGGGGCCATGACTGCTGGGTGGGGTGCTCGCACGGTACGGGCCGCGGTGTTCGCGGCCGTCTGTGTCGTGCTCGCCGCCCTGGGGCACGTCATGATGTCCGGCGACCACGTTCCCCTCTGGACGCTGGCGGCGGGCTGGACCGTGACCGGCACCCTGGGCTGGGGACTCGCGGGGCGTGAGCGCGGACTGCCGCTGGTCACCGCCGTCGCCGTCGCCGCCCAGACGGTTCTGCACTCGGCCTTCTCGCTCGTGAGTCCCGCCGCCGACGCCGTGGACATGGGGGGCATGTCGCACGGCATGCACTCCATGCCCGTGCCCACGGGGACGAGTGCGGGCACGGAGGGGCACATGGCGCCCTCCGGCCACTCCTCGGCGGGCATGCTCGCCGCCCACCTGCTGGCCGCGCTGCTGTGCGGTCTGTGGCTCGGGTACGGCGAGCGGGCGGTGTTCCGGGTGCTGCGGGCCGTCGGCGGATGGCTGGCCGCCCCGATGCGGCTGCTGTTCCCCGCGCCGGTGCCGTCGCGTCGTCCGTCCCTCCGCGCCCGCCGGCGCCGCCGCTCGCACCGCGCGCCGCGTCTCCTCCTTCTCGTCCACGCGATCACCTCTCGCGGTCCGCCCGCCGGGGCCGCTGCCGCCTGACGGCAGCCGGTGACACCCCGGGCCGCCCCTGCGCGCCCCGGGCTCCGGTCGTGTGCCGGTACAGCCCCGTTCCGTGTACCGCCCGCGGCCGTATCCCCGCCGACCGGACCGCGCACGCCCGCGGTTCGCCGGTTCCCGGTTCCCCGCGAAGGACATCAGGTGATCACTCCCACCCTGCCCGCCCCTGCCGCAAGACCCGCCGACGACGCGGCGACCGCCTGGGCGCTGGCCGCGCGCGGCGGCGACTCCGACGCCGTCGACCGCTTCGTCCGCGCCCTGCACCGTGACGTCATCCGCTACGTCGCCCATCTGTGCGCCGACCCGCAGGCGGTGGACGATCTGACCCAGGACACGTTCCTGCGGGCACTCGGCAGCCTGCACCGGTTCGAGGGACGTTCCTCGGCGCGCACCTGGCTGCTGGCCATCGCCCGCCGCGCGGTGGCCGACAGCCACCGGTACACGGCCGTACGGCCCCGGACGGTCGATGTGCCCGACTGGCAGCTGACCGTGGAACGGGCGCAGCCGCGCGGACTGCCCGGATTCGACGACGGGATCGCACTGCTCGATCTGCTGGACCGGCTGCCGGACGAGCGGCGCGAGGCGTTCGTCCGCACGCAGCTGTTCGGGCTGCCGTACACCGAGGCGGCGGTCCTCGGCGACTGCCCGGTCGGCACGGTCCGCTCCCGCGTCGCCCGCGCGCGGATGGCCCTCGCCGCCCTCGTCGCCGAGGCGGAGGAGGCGAGCAAGGCCGTACGGAAACCGGATCTGGACTGAGAATCCAGGGATTGGACGTGTAGTCTAAGGGGGTGGGTGGAGCAGTCGGGAGGTGTGCTCATGGCGGCCGCACAGGGCCGGGACGCCGAGCGGGACGCGATTCTCGCCGCGCTGGCGCCGCTCGTCGACGGGATCGCCGCGACGTTCGGGCCGGTCTGCGAGGTGGTGCTGCACGACTACCGGCGCCCGGAGGGATCGGTGGTCGCCGTGGCCGGTTCCGTGACCGGGCGGACGGTGGGCGGGGCGATGAGCGAGATCGGCATGCGGGTGCTGGCCCGGGGCGACGAGGCCGCCGACGAGCTCAACTACGTCACCCGGACCGGGAACGGCGTCCTCGTGAAGTCCTCCACGATGGTGCTGCGGGACTCCGCGGGAGCGGTGTTCGGCGCCCTGTGCGTCAACGTCGACGTGACCGCCGTCGGCCGGGCGCACACCCTGCTCGGCGCCCTCGCCGGTCTCGGCGCCGGTTCCGCCGAACCGCCGACGACCACCTTCGGCGACGACATCGACTCCGTGGTGGAGGCGATCGTCGACGCCCATCAGTTGCGGCAGCACCGCGGCTGGGCCCAGCTCGACCGCGGGGAACGGCTGCGGCTGTTCCGGGACCTGGACGCCCGCGGTGTCTTCGCCGTGCGGCGGGCGGTCGAGCAGGTCGCCGGCCGGCTCGGCATCTCCCGCGCCTCCGCCTACAGCTACCTCTCCCAGTCCAGGACGACGACCGACCCGACTCCCACCGGAGGCACCACGTGACGACCACCACCCCGCCGGTCACCCTCGACGACGTCCGTGCCGCCGCCGAGCGCCTGGAGGGCGTCGCACACCGCACGCCCGTCCTGCGCTCCCGCACCCTGGACGCGCTCGCCGGCGCCGAGGTGCATCTCAAGTGCGAGAACTTCCAGCGGGTGGGCGCCTTCAAGTTCCGCGGCGCCTACAACGCGGCCTCCCGGCTCACCCCCGGACAACTGTCCCGGGGCATCGCCGCCTACTCCTCCGGGAACCACGCCCAGGCCGTCGCCCTGGCCGCCCGGGAGCTGGGCGCCACCGCCGTCATCGTCATGCCCGAGGACGCCCCGCCGTCGAAGCGCGCGGCCACCGAGGGATACGGCGCCGAGATCGTCACCTACGACCGCTACACCGGCGACCGGGTCGCCCTCGCCGAGGCCCTCGCCGCCGAGCGCGGCCTCACCCTCGTCCCGCCCTACGAGCACCCGCACGTCATCGCGGGACAGGGCACGGCAGCCCTCGAACTCGTGGAAGAGGCGGGGGAGCTGGACGCGCTGCTCGCACCGGTCGGCGGCGGGGGACTGATCGCCGGAAGCGCCACCGCCGTCAAGGGCCTGCACCCCGCGACCCGGGTGATCGGTGTCGAGCCGGAGGCCGGCGACGACACCAAGAGGTCGCTGGAGGCGGGCCGGCGCGTCAGCGTCCCGGTCCCGCGCACCATCGCCGACGGCCAGGCCCTGCACACCCCGGGCGAGCTGACGTTCTCCCTCAACCGGCGGCTCCTCGACGGGATCGTGCTGGTCGGCGACGACGAGATCAGGGACGCGATGCGGTTCGCCTTCGAGCGGCTGAGGATCGTCCTCGAACCGAGCGGGGCCACCCCGCTCGCCGCACTGCTCACCGGTCGCGCGGGCCCGCTCCCGCCCCGCGTCGGCCTGATCCTGTCCGGCGGCAACATCGACGCCGAGCGGTTCGCCCGGCTCTGCGGTCCTGGCGTCTGACCGGCCGGCTTCACCCGAATGGCGTCCCCGAGTGGACAGCCGGACGATGGAGTGGTGGGGCCCGGCCACCGCCGGTGCCGTTCGGGCAGGCGGAGACCGGACCCGGCCGTGCAGGCGACGGTCGGAAGGGAGCAGGGTCATGCTCGAGATCAAGACGCTGGACAAGCCGGACGAGAGGCGCGACTTCCCCAGGGGGCACCTGGAAGCCGTCCACATGACAGGGCTGGACTTCGCCGTGGCCACCTTCGAGCCCGGGTGGCGCTGGTCCGAGTCCGTCGGTCCCATCGCGGGGACGGAAAGCTGCCGGATCCACCACAACGGCTATGTCGTCCAGGGCCGTATGCACATCCGCATGGACGACGGCGCCGAGCAGGAGGTCGGCCCCGGGGACGTCTTCGTCTGCGCACCGGGCCACGACGCGTGGGTCGTCGGCGACGACCAGGTCGTGGTGCACGACTTCGCGGGCGGCATGGCCCAGGGTTACGCCAAGGCCGACTAGGTCCTGTCCGGCCGGTCACGTCGGAGGGCCGGTGACGCCCCGTCCGGAACCGGCTGCCGGACCGGCTCGTGAAGAGCTTGCCGGGCTCGCCGCCGAGGCGGCGGCGAGCCCGGACAGGCCCAGGGAAGCGGGGCCGGGTCCTTGACGGACCCGGCCCCGCTGACCCGACGGGGCGTCAGCCCGCCCAGACCTCGGCCTCGTCGGCCGGGACGGTGGTGGCCAGGCCCAGTTCCTTGCGGGCGGCGACCGACTTGTTCGGGTCGATGTCGGTGAACGCCGGGTCGTAGGCGATGTAGAACGCGTCGGCGTCGGCGGCGTTCGCGGCCTTCTCCCAGTTCCCGGCCGCCTTCTTCAGGGTCGCGCGGAGCTTGCCGACCTCGGTGCCCTCGACGCCGTCCAGGCCCTCGACGTGTGCGTCGAGGGCGGCCGCGACGGCCTTGGCCTGCGCCTTGTAGCCGGCCAGGTCGTCCTCGACGGTGTCCTTCTCGGGCTGGTTCGCCCACAGGGCCTCGTAGACCGCGTTCGAACCCGTGAGGTACGTGGTCTGCTCGGGCTCGAGGGACTTCGCGGTGTCCAGCGAGCCGCTGAGCGTGCCCTTCTCCGCGGTGTAGGTGCAGCTCACCGCGCGGTCACCGGTCGCCCAGCTCTCCTTGGTCGGGGTGTAGTAGAAGAGGGCGGCGCCCTTGGGGAGCGCCCAGGTGTCCGGGGCGTACTTCTGCGCCTCGACCGGGCAGCGGTCGTCCGCGATCGCCGAGATCCCGTCGTCACCGGGGTACTCCGTGCCCTTGTCGATCGCGAACTCGCCGACGACCTGGCCCTCGTGCGCCTCGTCGCAGGGCACGACCTCGACGGCGTACGCCGTCCCCTCGGCCTTGCCGTTCGGGTTGTAGCAGTCGCCGGTGTCCAGCGAGAACACCGACTGCTGGCGAGCCACCTTCTTCGCGCCGTCCTTGGCGCTGTCGACGGCGTCGGAGACCTCCGAGCATCCCACCGCGCCGATCGCGAGCAGGGCGACAGCGGCGGATATGCCGCGAAGGGAACGGTAGGGGGCGCGGATTGTCATGACGTGTACATCCTCTTACGTGATCTTTATTGAAGGTCGCGCGCATCGTATGCCATTCCCGTGACCCGGTTGCGCGGAGGCTCCCGCCCCGTCGCGGTGTCTTTGACTCGCGACGGGCCGCGAGGGTTGTATCCGGGCTGCTCACAGGCTGGAGCCGGGAGAGGGCTCTCCCCCTCATGGGCTGATCGCCGACCGCGGTGAACGCCGGACAGCCGGTCCCGGCGAGGCGTGCGGAGGCGCCGTCGACGGAACGGGACAACGGAAACCTCCGGCTGGAGCGCGGGGACGGCGCGGTCCGGACACCCTGGGGTGCCCGGACCGCGCCCGAGCGCTCGCTCACCGCTCTGTCACGCGGCCGGCGCGACCGCGCGCACGGCCGGCGTGCGCAGCACCCGCCTGGCCGTGGCGAGGCTCGTCCCGAGCGTCACCGCCGCGCCGGCCGACGCCACCGCGGCCCACACACCGAACATCTGCCCCGGCAGCACCGCGTCGCCGCGGACCACGGTGAACGGCACGATCCCGGCCAGCGCCGCCAGAGTGCCGAACAGCAGCCCGACCACCGTGAGGACCAGCCCCTCGGCCCCCACCACGCCCAGCACCTGCCCCGGTGTCGCGCCGGCGAGGCGCTGCTGACCGAACTCCCTGCCGCGGTACGTCGTCGCCGCGTACAGCGAGTTGACCAGCATCACGCAGACGAAGACCACGACGATGCCGACCACCGTGAAGTTCAGCGTCTCCAGGTTCTTGGCGTCGACCGACTTCACCAGCCCCGAGGCCGCCACCGCGTCGCTCTCCACCGCCTGCATCGTCAGCGTCGCCGTGGACACCGCCGTGAAGAGGATCAGGGACATCAGGATCCCGGCGAGATCCCCGGCGCGCTGCCGCAGGTTCCGTACCGCCAGCCACCCGCTCGCCCCGCCCGGCGCCAGCCGGTCGAGCACGCCCTTCAGTAGCCGCGGCGCCATCAGCGCCAGCCCCACCGACAGCAGGATCGCCCCCTGCGCGGGCGGTGCCATCAGCGCGGAGTCCGTCGCCGAGAAGGCGAACGTGGAGCACACCGCCACCGTGCCGGCCACCAGCGCCCCGTACGCGAGGAACGACCGCGCCCGGCCGTGCCGTCGCTGCCTCCGCGTCGCGCGCCGCAGCGCGAGGAACGCCGCGCCCGCCGACGCGAGCAGGGTGATGTCGATACCGGACATCAGCGCGATGACGCCGAAGGAGTGGTCGACGGACTCGGCGACCTGCCCGCTGTCCTGGAACACCTCCAGCAGCAGCCGCCCGCCCAGCATCGCCGGGACGATCGCCAGCGCCGCGCCCACCAGGGCCACGGCCACCGCCTCACCCACGACCATCCGCTTCAGCTGCGCCGGGGTCGCCCCCGAGCAGCGCAGCAGCTCCAGCTCGGCCGCCCGCTGCCGCACGTTCACCGTCAGGGTCGAGGCGACGGCGAAGAACACCAGCAGCGTGCCGTATCCGCCGACCACACCGGCCGCCGTGCCCAGGGTCTCGGAACTCACCGAGTCCACGCCCGGCTGCCCGGCGGTGTCGTGCATCGAGTTGAACGTCATGATGATCGCCGCGCCCAGGAAGGCGGACAGCAGCGTCGCGAGGAACCGTCCGGGGCGTTGCCGGATCGACCGCAGGGCCAGTACGAGCACGGCTCACACCCCCGCCGTCATGTCGTCGCCCAGGTGCGCCAGCCGCTCGGCCACCGCGTCCGCCGTCGGCGCCTCCATCCGGCCGGCGAGCCTGCCGTCCGCGAGGAACAGCACACTGTCGGCGTACGAGGCGGCGACCGGGTCGTGCGTCACCATCACCACGGTCCGCCCGTGCATCCGCACCGCCTGCCGGAGCAGCGTCAGCACCTCCCGTGCGCTGCGGGTGTCCAGCGCACCGGTCGGCTCGTCCGCGAAGATCACCCGGGGTTCGGTGACCAGCGCCCGGGCGATCGCGACCCGCTGCCGCTGACCGCCGGACAACTGGTCGGGCCGGTGCCCGAGCCGGTCGCCCAGACCGACGGCGGTGAGGATCTCCCGGGCCCGCCTCCGGTCCACGCGCTTCCCGGCCAGCTTCAGCGGCAGCACCGTGTTCTGCGCGACGGTCAGCGTCTCCAGCAGGTTGTACTGCTGGAAAATGAACCCGATCCGCCCGCGCCGGAACTTCGTCAGCTCCGCCTCGCCGCCGCCCGTCAGCTCGGTCCCGTCGACCCGGACGATCCCGCTGTCCGGCCGGTCCAGACCGGCCGCGCACTGCAGCAGCGTCGACTTGCCCGAGCCGGACGGCCCCATCACGGCGGTGAACGTG
Organism: Streptomyces sp. NPDC059454; assembly: GCF_042749965.1. Lineage (NCBI taxonomy): Bacteria > Bacillati > Actinomycetota > Actinomycetes > Kitasatosporales > Streptomycetaceae > Streptomyces > Streptomyces sp. NPDC059454. The sequence goes on from NZ_JBHYVC010000048.1 coordinate 14,839, forward strand.
CCCCGCGGCAGGCCGAGCGTCACCCCGTCCAGGGCGGTCACGGCGCTGTCCGCCGTTCCGTAGGACTTGGTGACCTTGACCAGGCGCAGTGCCTCGGGGGCGGGTCCCGCGTCGTGGTCGCGTCGTGCCTCGTTGCGAAACATCGTCATCTCCTCCGTCCGGCACGGCCTGTGCCATGCCCAAGACGCTACGGAGGAGACGGCCGCGCCACATTGGGCGCAGAACCCGTATCGGGGGGTGTAGCCAGGGACACCCCCCGGAGGGACTCACCCGACCAGCACGACCTCCAGCGTGCGCGGTCCGTGCACGCCCTCCACCCGGTCGAGTTCGATGTCGCTGGTCGCCGACGGGCCGGAGATCCAGGTGAGGGGGCGGGCCGCATCGAGGCGTTCGAGGGCCTGGGGGACGGAGGAGACGACCTGGTCCGGGACGCGGACCACACAGATGTGGTGGTCGGGGACGAGGGTGATCCGGCGCCGGCCCTGGTCGGGGGAGCCGTCCAGCACGATCGTCCCGGTCTCGGCGATCGCGAGGGCGCAGCCCGTGACCACGCTCTCGACCCGGTCGAGCTCGTGGGGTGTGCTCACGGCCCGGTCGTGGATGCGGGTGGGATCGGCGGCCGACATCCACTCCGGCGGCAGGCCCGGGGGCACGAGCACATACCGCGAGCCGCGCTCGGCGAGCAGCCGCATGATGAGGTATGGCAGCTCCTCGGAGTCCGTACGGTGCACGACCGCCCGGTAGTCGGCCAGGTTCTCCGCGAGGAGGTCCACCGTCTGCTCGACGGTGCGCTCACCGTGCTCGCGCAGGTAGTCACGGGCGATGGCCCGCTCGTACGGGGCGTCGTCGCGCGGCACGTCGGCGAGGGCGCGCCGCACCCGGCCCAGGATCCGTTCCCTGCTGCTCACTTCGCCGCTCCCTTCCCGCTCCGCGTACGTTGCCACCAGTCCCGGAACGGTTCCGCCGGCACCGGCGGCAGGTCCCGGGTCCCGCTCCACGCCCGGCCGGGGCCCGGCAGGGTGCGTGGATGGAGGCGGCGGGTGCGCGAGGCGAGGCGCTGGCCGGTGCGCAGGGCTCCGGGGTGCGCGAACGCCCAGCGGGCGGCGCGCATCGCGGCGCGTTCGGCGGCGTGTCCCTTGGCCGGCTTGAGCACCACCTTGTTGCCGCCACGGATCACCTCCCCGCCCTGGACCACCCGTTCCCGCAGGTGCACCAGCACCTCGGGGATGTCGATGGCGACCGGGCACACCTCGTAGCAGGCCCCGCACAGCGACGAGGCGTACGGCAGGGAGGCGTCGATCTCGCTTCCGGTCCCCCGCAGTTGGGGGCTGAGGATGGCGCCGATCGGGCCCGGGTAGACCGAGCCGTACGCGTGACCGCCGGCCCGCTCGTACACCGGGCACACGTTCAGGCAGGCCGAGCAGCGGATGCAGCGCAGTGCCTGCCGGCCCACCTCGTCGGCGAGGGTGTCGGTGCGGCCGTTGTCCAGCAGGACCAGGTGGAAGTTCTGCGGGCCGTCCTCGGCGGTGGTGCCGGTCCACGTCGAGGTGTACGGGTTCATCCGCTCGGCGGTCGAGGAGCGGGGGAGGGTCTGCAGGAACACCTCGAGGTCCTGCCAGGTCGGCACGATCTTCTCGATGCCGACGACCGAGATCAGCGTCTCGGGCAAGGTCAGGCACATCCGTCCGTTGCCTTCGGACTCCACCACCACCAGCGTGCCGGTCTCGGCGACCATGAAGTTGGCGCCGGAGACGCCCACCTTGGCGCGCAGGAACTTCTCCCGCAGATGCAGCCGGGCCGCCTCGGCGAGTTCGGCGGGCGTGTCCGTCAGTCCTTCCGGGGCGGGGCGGCCCCACTCGCTCATCTCCCGGGCGAAGATCTCCCGGATCTCCCCGCGGTTGCGGTGGATCGCCGGCACCAGGATGTGCGAGGGCCGGTCCTTGCCCAACTGCACGATCAGCTCGGCCAGATCGGTCTCGTAGGCGGCGATGCCCTCCGCCTCCAGCGCCTCGTTGAGGCCGATCTCCTGCGTGGCCATCGACTTGACCTTGACGACCTCCGACTCACCGGTCTCCTTGACCAGGCGCGCCACGATCCGGTTCGCTTCGTCGGCGTCGACGGCCCAGTGCACGGTGCCGCCCGCCGCCGTCACCGACTCCTCCAACTGCTCGAGGTAGCGGTCGAGATGACGGAGCGTGTGGTCCTTGATCCGCTTGCCGGCCTCCCGCAGCTGGGCCCAGTCGGAGACCTCGGCGACCGCGGCGGCGCGCTTGGCGCGGATGGTGTGCGTGGCGTGCCGCAGATTGCCGCGCAGCGTCGCGTTGCCGACCGCCTCGCGGGCGGCCTTGGGAAACGCCGGCATCCCGACGAACGTCCCGCTCATACGGCCGGTTCCTCCTTGGTGCTCGCCAGGATCTCCGCGATGTGCACCGGCCGCATGCCGGTCCGCAGCCTGGTCATGGTTCCGCCGATGTGCATCAGACACGAGTTGTCCGCCGCGCACAGCACCTCGGCGCCCGTCGACTCGGCGTTGCGCACCTTGTCGGCGCCCATCGCCGCCGAGACGTCGGAGTTCTTCAGCGCGAAGGTGCCGCCGAAGCCGCAGCACTCCTCGGCGCCGGGCAGCTCGGCCAGTTCCAGCCCCTTCACCGCCCGCAGCAGTCTCAGGGGCCGTTCGCCCAGGCCGAGCCCTCGCAGCCCATGACACGTCGGGTGGTAGGTCACCGTGTGCGGGTAGTACGCCCCGACGTCCGTCACCCCCAGCACGTCCACCAGGAACTCCGTGAGCTCGTACGTCTTCGGCACCACCGGCGCCAGTGTCGCCGCGAGGCTGTCCCCGCGTCCCTCCGCCCGGGCCCGCTCACCCATCCGCGGATACAGCTCCCGCACCATCGCCCCGCAGGACCCGGACGGTGTCACGATCGCCTCGTAGTCCCCGAAGACATCGGAGAAATGCCGGGCGAGCGGTTCGGCCTCATGGCGATAGCCCGTGTTGTAGTGCGCCTGACCGCAACAGGTCTGCGCCATCGGGAAGTCGACGTCGACGCCCAGCCTGGTCAGGAGTTTCACCACGGCGCGCCCGGTGTCCGGATACAGCGTGTCGTTGACACAGGTCAGGAACAGTGCGACACGCATCGCGGCTCCTAGTGGAATCGATCATCGGGTGAATGCAGGGTAGTGGGGGAGCGGGGGCCCGGGGGAGACCGCGTCAGCCCCGGGCGAGCCGGGCCTGTGCCGCCTGCCACCGCTGCGTACCACCGCGCGGTTCGTACCGCGTCAGCGGTTGCGTGCGGGTGAGCAGCCGCCGCATCCCGGTCAGGTCGCCGACCAGGCCGTGGGCGCGGGCCTGCACCAGCACGTTGCCCAGCGCCGCCGCCTCCGTCGGCCCGGACACCACCGGCAGCCCGCAGGCGTCGGCGGTGAGCTGGCACAGCAGGGCGTTGCGGGTGCCGCCGCCCACGATGTGCACGACGTCGACCGGCTGCCCGGCGAGCCGCTGCGCGTCGGTGACGGCCTTGCGGTGGGCCAGGGCGAGCGAGTCGAGGATGCACCGGGTGATCTCGGCGGGGGTGGCCGGCACGGGCTGTCCCGAGTCCCGGCAGGCCTCGGCGATCCGCTCCGGCATCCGTCCGGGCGCGAGGAACGCCGCGTCCCCGGCGTCCACCACCGACCGCAGCGCCGGCACCTTGCCCGCGTCGAGGAGCAGCGCGCCCAGATCAGGCTGCCCCCAGGCCCGCAGGCACTCCTGGAGCAGCCACAGGCCCATGATGTTGCGCAGGTAGCGGACCGTGCCGTCCAGCCCCAGCTCATTGGTGAAGTTGGCGGCCCGGCTCTCCTCGGTGAGCACCGGCGCGTCCAGCTCGAGACCGGCCAGCGACCAGGTGCCGGTGCAGATGTACGCGAACCGCTCGCCGTCCGCCGGTACGGCGGCCACCGCGGACGCGGTGTCGTGCGAGCCGACCGCCGTCACCGGGACCGGCCCGGTCAGCCCGGTCTCCTCCAGCACCTCGGGCCGCAGCATCCCGGCCGGGTCCCCGGGCCGGCGCAGCGGCGCGAACAGCCCGAGGTCGATGCCGAGGCGCTCCGCGAGTCCGTGCGCCCAGTCGCGGGTGCGCGGGTCGACCAGCTGGGTGGTCGAGGCGTTGGTCAGCTCCGTGCCCTGCTCACCGGTCAGCCAGTACGTCAGCAGATCCGGGATCAGCAACAGCCTTCGGGCCTGTGCCAGTTGGGCCGAGTCACGGGCCGCCGTCAGCTGGTACAGCGTGTTGAACGGCGCGTACTGCAGGCCGGTCGCCGCGTACAGCTCCTCGGCGGGCACGGTCGCCCACACCTTCTCCGCGATTCTGTCGGTACGGCTGTCGCGGTAGTGCACGGGGTTGCCGAGCAGCGCCCCGTCCGCGTCCAGCAGTCCGTAGTCCACGGCCCAGCTGTCGATGCCGACGGAATCCACCGGGCCGGCCCCCTTCAGCCCGTCCAGCACACCGGCGTACAGCGAGAGGACGTCCCAGCGCAGCCCCTCGGGCACCCGCACCGGCCGGTTGGGGAAGCGGTGGGCCTCGGTCAGCTCCAGGCTGTCGGGGCCGACGCGGCCGACCATGACGCGCCCGCTGGACGCGCCGAGGTCGACCGCGGCGTAGGACTTCACGGTGCTCATCGCAGGAACGCGGCGGCGACGCCGGCGTCGACCGGGACGTGCAGTCCGGTGGTGTGGGTGAGGTCGCCGCCGGTCAGCGCGAACACGGCGTTCGCCACGTGCTCGGGCAGCACCTCGCGCTTCAGCAGCGTGCGCTGGGCGTAGAACTCGCCCAGCTTCTCCTCCGGCACCCCGTACACGGCGGCGCGCTTGGCGCCCCAGCCGCCCGCGAAGATCCCGGAGCCGCGCACCACGCCGTCCGGGTTGACGCCGTTGACGCGGATGCCGTGCTCGCCCAGCTCGGCGGCGAGCAGCCGCACCTGGTGCGCCTGGTCGGCCTTGGTGGCCGAGTAGGCGATGTTGTTCGGGCCGGCGAACACCGCGTTCTTCGAAGCGATGTAGACGATGTCGCCGCCCAGCTCCTGCGCGGTCATCACCCGGGCCGCCTCGCGCGAGACGAGGAAGGAACCGCGGGCCATGATGTCGTGCTGGAGGTCCCAGTCCTTCGCGGAGGTCTCCAGCAGCGGCTTGGAGATCGAGATACCGGCGTTGTTCACCACCAGGTCGACCCCGCCGAAGGCGAGCACGGCGGCCTTGAAGGCATCCGCGATCTGCTCCTCGGACGTCACGTCGACGGTCACGGCGACGGCCTTGTCGGACCCGCCCAGTTCCTCGGCGACCAGCGCGGCGTTCTCCCCGTTCAGGTCGGCCACGACGACACACGCGCCCTCGGCCACCAGCCGCTGGGCGATCGCCCTGCCGATCCCGCTGCCCGCGCCCGTCACCAGCGCCACCCGGGTGGCGAGCGGCTTGGGCTTCGGCATCCGCTGGAGCTTGGCCTCCTCCAGCGCCCAGTACTCGATGCGGAACTTCTCCGACTCCTCGATCGGCGCGTAACGGGAGACCGCCTCGGCCCCGCGCATCACGTTGATCGCGTTGAGGTAGAACTCGCCGGCCACGCGCGCGGTCTGCTTGTCCTTGCCGAAGCTGAACATGCCCACACCCGGCACCAGCACGATCGCCGGGTCGGCCCCGCGCATCGCGGGGGAGCCGGGCTCCGCGTGCCGCGCGTAGTAGGCGGCGTACTCCTCGCGGTAGGCCGCGTGCAGCTCCTTCAGCCGGGCGACCGCCTCGTCGAGCGGGGCGGACGGCGGCAGGTCCAGGACCAGCGGCCGCACCTTGGTGCGCAGGAAGTGGTCCGGGCAGGAGGTGCCCAGGGCGGCCAGCCGCGGGTGCTCGGCGCGGGCCAGGAAGTCCAGTACGGCGTCGGAGTCGTCGAAGTGGCCGACCTGCGGCCGGTCCTGCGAGGCGACGGCACGGACGTACGGCGCCAGCGCGGCGGCCCGCTCCCGGCGCTCTTCCCCGGACAGCGCCTCGTACCCCTCGATCACGGGGCCGAAGGGCTCCGGCCGGCCGCGCTCGGCGAGGAACGCCTCGGCGGTGCGGATGATGTGCAGCGAGTTCCGCTCGCACTCCTCGGAGGTGTCACCCCACGCGGTGATGCCGTGCCCGCCGAGCACGCACCCGATGGCCCGCGGATTGGCCTCCTTCACAGCGGCGATGTCCAGCCCGAGCTGGAAACCGGGCCGCCGCCAGGGCACCCACACCACGGTGTCGCCGAAGCACTCGGCGGTCAGCTTCTCCCCGTCGGCCGCGCAGGCGAGCGCGATCCCGGAGTCGGGGTGGAGGTGGTCGACGTGCGCGGCGTCGACGAGGCCGTGCATCGCGGTGTCGATGGAGGGGGCCGCACCGCCCTTGCCGTGCAGGCAGTAGTCGAACGCGGCGACCATCTCGTCCTCGCGCTCGACCCCCGGGTACACATCGACGAGCGCCCGCAGCCGGTCCAGCCGCAGCGCGGCCAGCCCCGCCTCGGTCAGCGTCCCGAGGTCGCCCCCGGACCCCTTGACCCACATCAGCTCGACGTCACCCCCGGTGACGGGGTCGGTCTCGGTGCCCTTGGCGGAGGTGTTGCCGCCGGCGTAGTTGGTGTTGCGGGGATCGGCCCCGAGCCGGTGGGAACGAGCGAGGAGAGCGGCAGCTTCGGTGTTGGTCGCCATGAACGATCAGTCCTTCGGGAAAGAGGGGGAGTGAAACGCCCCGACAGGGGCGTGGGGCGCTGTCGATGTGCGGCTCCGCCGCGTGGGCGCGATCAACCACAGACGACCCGCGGCCCGCGACGAACAGAACCCGGCAGACGCCTACGCCCCCCACCCCGCCTGCTCCCCACCGACCCGCTCGGCAACAATCCTCTCGGCCCACCCGGACCGCCGATAGGCGGAGATGGGGTCGGGATCCAACCCCATCTCCCCCCGCACCTCACGCAGCAGCGGACGCACGTCCGTGTTGTACGCGTCCATCAGCACGGCGTTCGCCTCGAGTACATCCCCCGAGGCCTGTGCCTCACCCAACGCCGCTCCATCGACGAGCAGAGCCTTGGCCGTTGCTTCCTGGACGTTCATGACGGAACGGATGATCGCCGGGATCTTCGCCTCGATGTTGTGGCACTGGTCGAGCATGAACGCCACCGCGGGAGTGAAACCGCCCCCGCGGATCACCTCGTACATGATCCGGAACAGCTGGAACGGGTCGGCGGCACCGACCATCAGGTCGTCGTCGGCGTAGAACCGCGAGTTGAAGTCGAACGCGCCGAGCTTCCCCTCCCGCAGCAGCGTCGCCACGATGAACTCGATGTTGGTCCCCGGAGCGTGGTGACCGGTGTCGACGACCACCTGCGCCTTCTCGCCCAGCTTCAGGCAGTGCGCGTAGGCGGTGCCCCAGTCCGGCACGTCGGTCGTGTAGAACGCCGGCTCGAAGAACTTGTACTCCAGCAGCATCCGCTGGTCGTCCCCGAGCCGCTCGTACACCTCGGCGAGCCCTTCGGCGAGCCGGTCCTGCCGCGCCCGGATGTCGTCCTGCCCGGGATAGTTCGTCCCGTCGGCGAACCACAGCTTCAGGTCCTTGGAGCCGGTCGCGTCCATGATGTCGACGCACTCCAGCAGGTGGTCGACGGCCTTCCTGCGCACCGCCGCGTCCGGGGCGCAGATGCTGCCGAGCCTGTAGTCGTCGTCCTGGAAGGTGTTGGAGTTGATCGCGCCGAGCCTCACCCCGCGGTCCTCGGCGTGCTTGGCCAGCGCCGCGTAGTCCTCGACCCTGTCCCACGGGATGTGCAGCGCCACGGTCGGCGCGACACCCGTGAACGCGTGCACCTGGGCGGCGTCGTCCAGTTTCTCCTGCGGGGTGCGGGGGACGCCCGCTTGCGCGAACACCTTGAACCGGGTCCCCGAGTTCCCGTACGCCCAGGACGGCGTCTCCACGGCCTGTGTCTTGAGAGCGGCTTTCACCGCGGCGAGCTCGGTCACGTCAGGGCTCCTGTGACATCGGGTCGTAACGACCACTGAATGAAACGATTCAGAACGGGAAGCTATGGGTCTCCCGCAGGGGTGTCAACCCCTGCGGCGAAGACCGTCCTCTGTGACCAGGCCGAGACTTGAAGGTGTCGAAAGTTTTTCGACCGGGACCCATTGACGTGACATGCGTCGCGCGCCTAACGTCCCGGCAACCCAGTTGAAACCTTTCACGACGTCGCGAGGGCCTCCCACCGGCGTCGTCGAGGAGCCCTCATGACCCACCCGTCCGACACGGGTCCGGCCCCGGTTCTCGCACTGAAGGGCATCTCCAAGTCCTTCGGCGCGGTCCGCGCACTGCGGGACGTCTCCCTGGAGCTGTTCCCCGGGGAGGTGCACGCCCTCGCCGGGGAGAACGGAGCCGGCAAGTCGACCCTCATCAAGACGCTCGCCGGAGTGCACCGGCCGGACACCGGCCAGGTGCTGCTCGACGGCGCCCCCGTCGTCTTCCACGGCCCCGGTGACGCCCGCGACGCCGGCATCGCCGTGATCTACCAGGAGCCCACTCTCTTCCCCGACCTCTCGATCGCCGAGAACATCTTCATGGGCCGGCAGCCCCGGCGGACGCTCGGCCGGATCGACCACCGGGCCACCCACGACGCGACCGCCTCCCTGATGAAGCGGCTCGGTGTCGAGCTCGACCCGGACCGCCCGGCCCGCGGTCTGTCCATCGCCGACCAGCAGATCGTCGAGATCGCCAAGGCGCTCTCCTTCGACGCCCGCGTCCTGATCATGGACGAGCCCACCGCCGCCCTCACCGGCAGCGAGGTCGCGCGCCTCTTCGGCGTCGTGCGCACCCTGCGCGAACAGGGCGCCGCGGTGCTGTTCGTCTCCCACCGCCTGGAGGAGATCTTCGAGATCTGCCAGCGGGTCACCACGCTCCGCGACGGCGCCTGGATCGCCGGCGAGCCGCTGGCCGGCATGACCGAGGACGACCTGGTCCGCCGCATGGTCGGCCGCGACCTCGAGGAGCTCTACCCCAAGCAGGACGTGACGCCGGGCGAGATCGCCCTGAGCGTGCGCCGGCTGACCCGCGAGGGCGTCTTCACCGACGTCTCCTTCGACGTGCGGCGCGGTGAGATCGTCGGCCTGGCCGGACTCGTCGGCGCCGGGCGCACCGAGGTGGCCCGCGCCGTGTTCGGCGTCGACCGCTGGGACGCCGGCGAGGTCGAGGTCGACGGACGGAAACTGACCAACGGCGCCCCGTCCGCGGCCATGGCCGCGGGCCTCGCCCTGGTCCCCGAGGACCGGCGCGCGCAAGGCCTGGTGATGGACATGTCCATTGAGCGCAACATCGGCCTCACCGGACTCCGTACGACCGTGAGGGCCGGCCTGATGGACCGCGGCGCCGAACGCAGCCGCTCCCTCGACTGGGCCGTCAGGCTCCAGGTCAAGTACGCCCGGATCGCCGACACGGTGAACACCCTGTCAGGCGGCAACCAGCAGAAGGTCGTCCTCGCCAAGTGGCTCGCCACCGGGCCGAAGGTGCTGATCGTCGACGAGCCCACGCGCGGCATCGACGTCGGCACCAAGGCCGAGGTGCACCGGCTGCTGTCCCAGCTCGCCGCCGACGGCGTCGCCGTCCTGATGATCTCCTCCGACCTGCCCGAGATCCTCGGCATGGCCGACCGCGTGCTGGTGATGCACGAGGGCCGGCTCACCGCCGAGATCCCCCGCACCGACGCCACCGAGGAAACCGTGATGGCCGCAGCCACGGGGAGGGCCGCCGCATGACGGTCGCCGCTCCCGAAGAAGCCCCCGTCGCCGAGGTGCCCCAGGCCGGCGCCACCCGGCTGGTGGACCGCGTCTTCAAGATGCGCGAACTCGCCATCCTCGTCGTCTTCCTGGTGATGATCGCCGTCACCCAGGCCGGCAACAGCGAGTTCCTGTCCGAACAGGGCATCAAGGACCTGCTGCTGAACGCGACCATCCTGGTCCTGGTCGCCACCGGCCAGTCCCTGGTCGTCATCACCCGCAACGTCGACCTGTCCGTCGGCTCCACCCTCGGCATCAGCGCCTTCGCCGCCGGCGTCCACCTCCAGGGCGGCGGTAACCCGGTCGTCGCCGTCGCCCTCGCCGTCCTGCTCGGCATCGGCTTCGGGCTGCTCAACGGCCTGCTCGTGAGCCTCGGCCAGGTGCCCGCCCTCGTGGTCACCCTCGGCACCCTCTACATCATCCGCGGCATCGACTCCATCTGGGTCGGCTCCCGCCAGATCACCGCCGCCGATCTCCCCGGCTCCTTCGTCGACTTCGGTTCGGGCGGCCTCTCGGCGGTGCCGTACCTGGCGCTCATCGCGCTCGCGGTGCTCGTGGCGACGGCGTACTACCTCAAGCACTTCGGCGGCGGACGCGAGCTGTACGCGCTCGGCTCCAACCCCGAGGCGGCCCGGCTCGCCGGCATCCCCGTGCGCAAGCGGATCCTCGCCGCGTACACCTTCTGCGGCGCCCTCGCAGGGCTCGCGGGCGCGCTGTACCTGGCTCGGTTCGGCAACGTCGACTCCGGTACCGGCAACGGCTACGAACTCACCGTCGTCAGCGCGGTCGTGGTCGGCGGCGTGGTCTTCACCGGCGGCTCCGGCAGCGTCTACGGCGCGGCTCTCGGCGCGCTGCTGCTGACCTCCATCAACAGCGTGCTGCCCGCCCTCGGCGTCAGCTCCGTGTGGGTGCTCGCCATCAACGGCATCCTGCTCATCCTCGCCATCGCGGTCGACCGGGTCGTCGCGCTGCGCGTGGCCTCGGCCCTGAAGAAGAGGAACGCCCGCCATGCCTGAGTCCCTGACGCGCGCCGTCCGCTGGGACACGGTCGTCGGCGCCCTGCTCGTCGTCGTCCTGCTGCTGTCCTTCACCACCGTCGACGGCTTCGGCAACGCGCTCAACCTGTCGTTCCTCATCGGCAACACCCTGCCGATCGCGCTGATCGCCCTGCCCATGACCCTGCTCGTGGTCTCCGGCGAGATCGACCTGTCCGTGGCCTCCACGGCCGGCCTGTCCGGCGCGGTGATGGGCGCCCTGTGGAACCAGGGCATGACCATCGAGACGATCATCCCGATCTGCCTCGTGATCGGTGTCGTCTGCGGCCTGGTCAACGGCCTGCTGGTGACCCGCCTCGGGCTGCCGTCCCTCGCCGTCACCATCGGCACCCTGGCCGCCTACCGGGGCATCGCGCAGATCGTGCTCGGCTCCGACGCGGTGACCGACTTCCCCGTCCCGTACCTGGACTTCGCCGCCGGACGCATCGGCGACACGTTCGTCCCGTACGCCTTCCTGCCCTTCCTGGTGCTGCTCGCCATCGCCGTCGTCGCCCTGCACGCCACCCCGTTCGGCCGGTCGCTGTTCGCGACCGGCGCGAGCGAGGAGGCGGCCCGGTTCGCCGGCATCCGCGTCAGGCGGCAGAAGCTGATCCTGTTCACCCTGACCGGTCTGATGGCCTCCCTCACCGGCGTCTTCTGGGCCCTGCACTACGCCAGCGCCCGCTACGACAACGCCACCGGCCTCGAACTCTCCGTCGTGGCGGCGGTGCTGCTCGGCGGCATCGACTTCGACGGCGGCAAGGGGACGCTCGGCGGCGCGATCGCCGGTGTGTTCCTGCTCGGCGCGCTGCAGAACGTGATGAGCCTGCAGGACGTGTCCGCGCAGTCCCAGATCGTCGTCACCGGTGTGCTGCTGGTCCTGTCCGTGCTCGGCCCCCGCGTCGCCCGGCAAATCGCCGTCGCACGTGCCGGACGCCGATCGGCCGCCGCACCACCGGGGGCCGAGGCGCCCGCCCCGACCTCCTGAAACCCTCTCCCGTCCGTCCCTTAAGGAACCCACCATGCGCAAGGCAACCCTCCGCCGCACCTGCGCGGCCCTCGCCGCCGTCACCTCGCTCGCCCTGGCCGCCACCGCCTGCGGCGGCACCACCAAGGAGGACGTCAAGAACGAGGGCGGCGGCGCGGCGGCCCCGGCCGGCAAGGCCGACCCGGGCGCGGCCACCAAGAAGGGCCTGACCGTCGGCTTCCTGCCCAAGCAGGTCAACAACCCCTACTTCACCACCGCCGACAAGGGCGGCGAGAAGGCCGTCGAGGAACTGGGCTCCACCTACAAGGAGGTCGGCCCCTCCAGCGCCACCGACACCGCCGGACAGGTCTCCTACGTCAACACCCTGACCCAGCAGCAGGTCGACGCCATGGCCGTCTCCGCGCAGGACCCCGGCGCCCTGTGCACCGCGCTCAAGCAGGCCATGAAGAACGGCATCAAGGTCGTCACCTACGACTCGGACACCACCCCCGACTGCCGCAACGCCTTCGTCTCGCAGGCCAGCGGCGAGGACCTGGGCCGCACCGAGGTGCAGCTGCTCGCCGAACAGATCGACTACAAGGGCGAGATCGCGATCCTGTCCGCCGCGCAGACCGCGACCAACCAGAACGCCTGGATCGAGTTCATGAAGGACGAGCTCAAGGACCCCAAGTACAAGGACATGAAGCTGGTCAAGGTCGCCTACGGCAACGACGACGCCCAGCAGTCCTTCCAGCAGACCCAGGGCCTGCTCCAGGAGTACCCGAACCTGAAGGGGATCATCTCCCCGACCACCGTCGGCATCAAGGCCGCCGCCCAGTACCTGTCCGGCTCCAAGTACAAGGGCAAGGTCAAGCTGACCGGCCTCGGCACCCCCAACGACATGCGCAAGTACGTCAAGAACGGCACCGTCGAGGCGTTCGAGCTGTGGGACCCGGCCAAGCTCGGCGAGCTGGCCGCCCGTACCGCCGTCGCCCTGTCCTCCGGCCAGATCACCGGCAAGGAGGGCGAGACCTTCAAGGCCGGCGCGATGGGTGAGTACACCATCGGCAAGGACGGCGTGATCAACCTCGGCAAGCCCACCGTCTTCGACGCCGGGAACATCGACCAGTTCGACTTCTGATCCCCACCCCCCGGAGGAGCGGTACCTCATGCAACGCGTCTGTTTCCTGCTCAAGGTCCGACAGGACCGGATCGCCGAGTACCGCGAACGCCATGCCGCCGTGTGGCCCGAGATGCGCGAGGCGCTCTCGGCCACCGGCTGGCACAACTACTCCCTCTTCCTGCGCGACGACGGCCTCCTCGTCGGCTACCTGGAGACCGAGGACTTCGAGGCGGCCAAGGCCGGCATGGAGGCCACCGAGGTCAACGGCCGCTGGCAGGCCGAGATGTCCCCCTTCTTCGAGTCCCTCGACGGCTCCCGGCCGGACGAGGCGATGAAACCGCTGACCGAGGTCTTCCACCTCGCCTGACGACGGAGCCTGAGATGAGACGACGCACTCTTCCGGCCGGCGCGCTCCTCGGCACCGCGGCGGCCCCGGCCCTGGCCTCCGGCACCGCCCGGGCCGCCGCGCCCGGGCCGTCGGTCACCCGCACCGGCGGCACCACGCTCGACAGCCGGCAGTACGCGGCCCGGCACACCGCCGACCGGGGCGCCGTCGTCGCCCGGCGGGTGCGTCGCCCAGGGCGGGATGCTGTCGGTCAGGTGCCAGGAGAAGTCCACCGGCACGACGCCCTCGCCCCTGCACGCCGTCGATTTCCGCCTGCCCGCCTGACCGTGTCCGCTCAGGGGCGGCCGGTGCCGGTAGTGTGATGGCCCGCCGCGCCGCCCCCGTCTTTCTGGAGGTCCCTGCCCGATGGCCCAGTCGGTGGGTATCAAGGACGTCGCCCGCGTCGCCGGAGTATCCGTCGGCACGGTCTCCAACGTGATCAACCGTCCGGACACGGTCGCCGCCGAGACCCGGGCGCGGGTGCTGTCCGCCATAGACCGGCTCGGCTACGTGCGCAGCGAGTCCGCCCGTCAGCTGCGCGCGGGCCGCAGCCGCATCATGGGCCTGCTCGTCCTCGACATGGGCAACCCGTTCTTCGTCGACGTCGCGCGGGGGGCCGCCCCCCCCCCCCCCGCCGCCCGGGGCGGCGGGGTGGGGTGACACAACCCCCCCCACCCCCGCCAGGAGGCCCACGAACAAAACCACC
>NZ_JBHYVC010000048.1:28855-57981 GCF_042749965.1 Streptomyces sp. NPDC059454
TGGGTAACCGGTTTTGTGTCCGCGGGGGGCGGGGGCCCCCCCGGCCCCCCCCCCGAGGCCGGGCTCGGCGTGATGGTCTGCAACAGCGCCCAGAACCCGGGCGAGGAGGCCGAGTACCTCTCCCTCTTCGCCGAACAGCGGGTGCGGGGCGTACTGCTCACCCCGGCGGACGCCACCGGCCGCAACATCGAGGCGTTCCGCCGGCACGGCATCCCCTTCGTGCTGGTCGACCGGGTCGCCGAGGGCACCACCGAGTGCTCCGTCTCCGTGGACGACGTGGCGGGCGGCGCGCTGGCCGTGCGGCACCTCGTCGACGCCGGGCACCGTTCCATCGCGTACGTCTGCGGCCCGCCCGGACTGAACCAGGTCCGGGACCGCCGCACCGGTGCCCTGAACGCCCTCGCCGAGGCCGGACTGGGCCCCGACCGCCTGCGCGAACTGCCCACCGAGCGGCTCGACGTCGCCGCCGGACGCGACGCGGGCGCCCGTCTCCTCGGACTCGCCGACCGGCCCACCGCCGTCTTCTGCGCCAACGACCTGCTCGCCCTCGGCGTGCTCCAGGCGATGTACGCGGCCGGCGTCGGCGTCCCCGACGACCTCGCGATCGTCGGCTACGACGACATCGAGTTCGCCGCCGCGGCCGCCGTACCGCTGACCTCGGTGCGGCAGCCCGCGGTCACCATGGGAGCCCTGGCGGCCGAGCTGCTGCTGGAGGAGACCGAGGGCGGCAGCACCGAGAAGTCCCATGAACACCGCCGGGTCGTCCTCCGCCCGGAACTGGTGGTCCGGCGCTCCAGCCTGGCGGCCCGCTGACGGACGTTCAGCAATAATTCCATGATCCCGGGCTCGTTGGCCGGACGGACATGTGCTGAACTGGGTCACGGTCCGACAATCCGTTCGTCCCGGGAGTCCCGTTGACCGTCAGCTACCGCCAGCCCGGCGTGGTCCTCACCGACCGCCGGTTCACCGTGCCCCTCGATCACGACGACCCCTCGGGGGAGACGATCGAGCTGTACGCGCGTGAGGTCGTCGCCGGTGACAAGGCCGGCCGGGACCTGCCCTGGCTGCTCTACCTCCAGGGCGGCCCCGGTTTCGGGGCGAACCGTTTCGTCGGGAAGGAGGCATGGCTCGGCCGTGCCCTGGAGGACCACCGCGTCCTCCTCCTCGACCAGCGCGGCACCGGGCACTCCACCCCCGCCAACCGGCAGACGCTCCCGCTGCGCGGCGGCCCCGCCGCACAGGCCGGCCACCTCACCCTCTTCCGCGCCGACTCGATCGTGCGGGACTGCGAGGCCATCCGCCCCGAGGTGACCGGCGGCGCCCCCTGGACCGTGCTCGGCCAGAGCTTCGGCGGTTTCTGCGCCGTCGCCTATCTGTCCACGGCCCCCGAAGGCGTGGAGACCGCCCTCGTCACCGGCGGTCTGCCCTCCCTCGACGCCCACGCCGACGACGTCTACCGGGCCGCCTACCCGCGTGTCGAACGCAAGGTCGCCGCGCACTACGCCCGCTACCCGCAGGACGTCGAACGCGCCCGCCGCATCGCCGACCACCTCCTGACCCACGAGGTCGTCCTGCCGAACGGCTACCGGTTCACCGTCGAGGCGTTCCAGTCGCTCGGCCGGATGCTCGGCAGCGGCGAGGGCAGCCACCGGCTGCACCACCTCCTGGAGGACGCCTTCGTCCGCGCCCCGGGCGGCCCCGAACTCTCCGACGCCTTCCAGGAGCAGGCGCAGGGCCTGCTGTCGTACGCCGGACACCCGCTGTACGCACTGATCCACGAGGCGATCTACGGTCAGGACGCCCGGCCCACCGCCTGGTCCGCCGAACGCGTGCGGGCCGAGTTCCCGCGGTTCGACGCGGCCAAGACGCTCGCCGGCGACGAGCCGCTGCTGTTCACCGGAGAGACCATCCACCCCTGGATGTTCGACTGCGACCCCGCGCTGCGCCCGCTGCGCGAGACCGCCGAACTGCTCGCCGCGCGCACCGACTGGACGCCGCTGTACGATCCGGCACGTCTCGCCGTCAACGAGGTCCCGGTCGCGGCGGCCGTCTACCACGACGACATGTACGTCGACACCGCCCACTCCCTTCGGACGGCCCGGGCGATCCGCGGCCTGCGCACCTGGGTCACCGACGAGTTCGAGCACGACGGTGTCCGGGCCGGCGGTCCCCGCGTCCTGGACCGGCTGCTCGCCCTGGCGCGCGACGAGGTGTGAGCGGGGCCCGGTGGGATGTCGGTGCGGCGGGTTAGTCTGCGGGCATGACCGAGCCGACGACCAGTCAACTCCAGCCCATGCCCGGCGATTGGCGGCGTGCCCTGGCCGTGGTGGCCCACCCGGACGACCTCGAGTACGGCTGTGCGGCGGCGATCGCGTCCTGGACCGACGCCGGTCGTGAGGTCTCCTACGTCCTGGCGACCCGCGGCGAGGCGGGCATCGACACCCTGGAGCCGGCGGAGTGCGGTCCGCTCAGGGAGCGGGAGCAGCGGGCGAGCGCGGCCGTGGTCGGTGTGTCGGAGGTCGGCTTCCTCGGCCACGCGGACGGGGTCGTCGAGTACGGTCCCGCGCTGCGCCGGGACATCGCCGCCGCGATCCGCCGGTACCGGCCCGAGCTGGTGATCACCCTGAACCACCGGGACACCTGGGGCGGCGCCCACTGGAACACCCCGGACCACGTGGCCGTCGGGCGGGCCACGCTCGACGCGGCCGGTGACGCCGGCAACCGGTGGATCTTCCCGGAGCTGACCGAGCGGGGCCTCGAACCCTGGAACGGGGTCCGCTGGGTGGCGGTCGCCGGTTCCGGCAGCCCCACCCACGCGGTGGACGCGACGGACGGGCTGGAGCGTGCGGTCGCGTCGCTGCTCGAGCACCGGACCTACATCGAGGCGTTGACCGACGAGGACCCGGAGGCGTACGCCCGCGGTCTGCTGACCGGTTTCGCCGAGGACACGGGGAAGCGGTTCGGGGACCGGCCCGCGGTCGCCTTCGAGCTGTTCCCCCGGTGAGCCCCGTGGACGACGACAAGGAACTGCTGGCGGAGCGCTTCGAGGAGCACCGCGGGCATCTCGAGGCGGTCGCCTACCGCATGCTCGGCTCGCTGACCGAGGCGGAGGACGCCGTCCAGGAGGCCTGGCTGAGGCTGGGCCGCACCGACACCGGCGACATCGGCAACCTCGGTGGCTGGCTGACCACCGTGACCGGCCGGATCTGCCTGGATCTGCTGCGTTCGCGCACCGCGCGCCGCGAGCAGCCGATGGACGAGACGTTCGTCCCGGACCCGGTGATCAGGCCCCTCTTCCAGGCGGACCCGGAACAGGAGGCGCTGCACGCCGACTCGGTGGGCGTGGCGATGCTGGTGGTGCTGGAGACGCTGGAGCCCGACGAGCGGCTGGCGTTCGTCCTGCACGACATGTTCGCCGTGCCGTTCGACGACATCGCCCCGGTCGTGGAGCGCAGCTCGGCCGCGACCCGGCAGCTCGCCAGCCGGGCCCGTCGCCGGGTACGGGACGCGACCCCTTCCTCCGAGCCCGACCTCGGCCGGCAGAAGCAGGTGCTCGAGGCGTTCATGGCCGCCGCGCGCGGCGGTGACTTCGAGGCGCTGGTCGCCGTCCTGCACCCGGACGTGGTGCTGCGGGCGGACGCGGGTGCGCTGGTCCGCGGCGTGGCGGGGTCGAACACCCTCCGTGGCGCGAAGCCGGTGGCCGAGTCGGCGATGATGTTCGCCCGCTACACCGCGGCGGCCCGGATGGTCCTGGTCAACGAAGCGCTGGGCCTGCTCAGCGTGGTGGACGGCCGCATCCGGTCGGTCATGTCCGTCACCATCACCGGCCACCACATCACTGGCATGTACATCCTGGCCGACCCGGACCGCCTCGCTCACCTGGAGCTCCCGAAGGACTGACCCCCGAAACCGCGGGCAGTCGTGCCTTCCCCGGTACCTCGAGGGCCTGGGAGGCGCCCCAGGGCGGCACGGGTGGGCGGTGGGGTGTGCCCTCCCGCTCATGGGGGTCCCCCGCTCGAGCGAAGCCGGGAGTGGGGGAGGCACCCCGCACGCGCCGGGCCGCGCGACCCACCCCCGCCCCGCACCGACGCGCCTCAGGCGGACCCGGGCCCCGCCTGAACCCGCGCCGCGGTCCGGCGTTCCGGCCACAGCCGCAACCCCTCCGGCATCAGCGTCAGCCGCTCGGTCACGCGCAGGCGGTAGCCGGGGTCGGGACGCAGGTCGTAGCGGCGCAGGAGCAGGGCGAGTACGAGAGTCGCCTCGTGCAGCGCGAACTGCCGCCCGATGCACGCCCGAGCCCCCGTCCCGAAGGGCTTGAACACATGCGGCGGGCGGGACCGCACCGCCCGCGCGTCAAAACGATCCGGATCGAACCGCTCCGCGTCCGCACCCCACACCTCGGGGTCCCGGTGCAGCATCGGCGTCAGCACCAGCGTCCAGGCACCACGCCGCATCGGATGCGACCCGCCCAGCACCGTGTCCACCCGTGCCTCCCGGGCGAAGGCCGGCGCCGTCGGCCACAGCCGCAGCGACTCGTCGAGCACCCGGCGGACGTACCGCAGCTTGGCCACCTGCTCGTAGCCGGGCGCCGCCGCGTCGCCCCAGACGCGCTCCACCTCGGCACGGGCACGGTCCGCGACACCGGGATGCCGGGAGAGGTGGTGCAGCGCGAACGACAGCGCCCCCGACGTGGTCTCGTGACCGGCGACCAGGAACGTGATCACCTGTCGGCGGACGTTCTCCGGCGACAGCCGCTCCCCGGTCTTCGGGTGCGCGGTCTCCAGCATCCGGTCCAGCAGGTCCCCGCCCCCGCCGCCTCCCGCCCGCCGGACCCGGACCACCTCGTCGACGATGCGGTTGAGACGCGCGATGTCGGCGGTGTTCCGTCGGCCCGCCCGGCGCAGCAGCAGCGGGCTCAGCGGCACGGGGACGCTGTTCTGCCGCTGGGCGTGGGCGAGCGTCCCGACCATCGCCGTGACGAACGGATGCGGACGGGACCGCTCGAAGGACCCGAAGTCGTGCCCGAACCCGGTCCGCGCGATCGTCTCCAGCGTCAGCTTGGTCATGTCCCCGGGCACGTCCACCGGCCGGCCCCCGGCCGCCGCACGGTCCCAGTGCTCCGTCAGCCGCTCCGCCACGGCCAGCATCATCGGGTGGTAACCGGCCATGGCCTCCCGGCCGAACCCGGGGGCCAGCACGTCGTGCGCCAGTTGCCAGTTGGGCTCGTGGTTGTACGCGGTGAACAGCCCGTCACCCGCGACCGGCCGCAGATTGGCGATGCCCAGCCCGACATGCTTGGCGAACCGCGACTCGTCGGCCAGATCCGCCACCAACCCGGCACCCCAGGTGAACACGAACTCCCTGCCGAACGCGTTCCGCCGGAAGACCGGCCCCAGCCGGCGGGCGTACTTCAGTGAGTCCTGCACGGGCGTGCGCCTGCTCGCCCCGAGGACGTCGCCGAGCAGCGGCAGGCGGTACGGCGGGTGGGGGATGCGGTGCAGTTCCGGCCAGCCGTGCTCCGCGCTGCGGAAACCCTTCGGCAGTACGTCCGGTGTCGTCGTCTCCGCCATGAAGAGATCTCCTTCGACCCGGCGCGCACGTGCGACGTGTTGTACGCGAGTTCAATAAGGCGGGTTCAGTCTGGTCCGGCCGCTGAACGGGCGTCAAGTAAAGTGCGGGGATGGCCGTGAACCAGGGCGGGCGCACACGCCGTCGGCTCAGCACCGCGGAGCGCCGGGAACAGCTTCTGTCGGTCGGCGCGCGGCTGTTCTCGGAGAGCCCCTACGACGACGTGCGGATCGAGCAGGTCGCCGAGATCGCCGGGGTGTCGCGAGGGCTGCTCTACCACTACTTCCCGGCCAAGCGGGACTTCTTCGCGGCGGTGGTGGAGCGGGAGAGCGAGCGGATGCTCCGCATGACGGCGGCGGTTCCCGGCCTCCCGGTGCGCGAGCAGCTCACGGCGGGTCTCGACGCGTACCTGGAGTACGTCGAGGCCCATGCGCACGGCTACCGCGCCTTCCACCGTGCCGAGGCGGCGGGGGACCGGGCGGTGCGCCGGGTCTACCGGCGGGCCCTGGCCGCACAGGAACGGCAGATCCTGGCCGCGCTCGCCCGGGACCCGGAGTTCGGCCCCGTCTTCGAGGCGCGGCCGGACACCCGGCTCGCCGTGCGCGGCTGGCTGGCCTTCACCACGGCGGTCTGTCTGGAGTGGCTGCGCGACTCGGAACCGGACCGTGAGCAGGTGCGCGACCTGTGCGCACGCGCCCTGCTGGGCGTCCTCGCGCCCTGAAAGGTCGCGCAAAGATCACGCCACCTGGTTGGCGTGCCCCCCGATCTTCGATAAGTTAGGCAAGGCTTACCTAAGAGGAGGTTCGGGGATGGCTGACGACACGCACGGCTGGACGGCCGCGCCCGGCGCGGCGCAGCGGGCCCGCTCGGTGCTCGCCGCCGCATGGTCCTGCGCGGTGACCGCGGAGGGCACCCGGGAGGAGCTCGTCGGTGCGCACGGCGTGACCGACGACGGACGGGTGATGCTGCACGTGCCCGAGGACAGTCCCCTGCTCGCCGCCGCGGTCTGCGCGCCCCGCGGCGAGCCGTCCGCCGTGCTGGAGTTCGCCGACGTGGCACCCGTCCCCGTACGCAATCGCATCCGTGCCCGGCTGTGGCTGGCCGGCTGGTTCGCCGTACGGGACGGGCACCTCGTCTTCCAGCCCACGCGTGTGGTGCTGCGGCAGCCGTCCGGCGCCCTGGTCGTCGACGTCGAGGAGTTCGCCGCGGCCCGGCCCGACCGGCTCGCCACCGCCGAGGCCCGGCTGCTGACCCACCTCGCCGACTGCCACGCCGACGCGGTCGAGCGGCTGACCCGGCTGGTGGACCACGGCAGTCTGCACGGAGCGGTCCGCGTCCAGCCGCTCGCCGTCGACCGGCACGGCCTGACCCTGCGCATCGAACGCCTCCGTACGGACGGTGACGTGCGCCTGCCGTTCCACGCGCCCGCCGACGACGTCTCCCAGCTCACCGAGCGCATGCACGTGCTGCTCGCCCAGGCGAGCGCCGCCTCCTGCCCCCGTGCGCTGCAGCGGCAGCGCACGGACGGCGACGGGTGACGCGGAGAGCTCCGCCCCATGGGCGCCTCCGGCCGAGTGCGTCACTTGGAACGGTGGGAGGCGCCACGGGGGTTCCGGCGCAGCCGCTCCCGCATCCGGGTGAGCCGCGGCAGCCGTTCGCGCTGCGCCTGTGAGTGCCGGTCCAGCTCCTCGAACAGCCGGCGCGTGCGGTGCTCGGTGTCCATCTCGTCGAGGATGCGGTTGACCTCGGTGAGCACGGCGCCGAGCAACTGCCACTGGCGCGCGTCGCGCCGGGCCTGCTCGAAGAGCAGCCGGGCCAGCTTGTCGCGGGTGGCGGCCGCCTGCCGCAGCTGGGAGGCGAGCCGTTCCTCCGCCGACTCGGCGTTCGCGCTCACGCTCGTGGTCACCAGCACCGCGAAGCTGACCACGGCGTCCGCGATCTCGGACAGCAGTTCCTCGAAGGCGGCGCCCGTCTCCGGCTCGAACAGCCGCTCCGGATCGCGCTCCTTGGCCAGGTCGGTCAGCGTGCGCGCCAGCACCCGCAGCACCACCGTGCAGATCTCCAGTGTGTCGAGGCCGGTCCGCAGCACCACCCGGTGCAGCAGGCCCTCCCGCACCCGCGGATTGAGCCGCAGGCTGTCCTCCGCCTGCCGGAGGTCCGCGTCGACCTCGGTGATGTCGTGGTCCAGGCGGCGGGCCTCGTGCAGCCGGGCCGCCGCGCGGTGCGGGGGCGTACGGCCCGCCGCCTCCTCGCCGATCCGCAGCATCAGCTGCCGCACCCGGCGCGCCAGCTCCTCGATCGACTCGCCGGCCTCCTCCACCCACACCGGTGGAGCGAGCAGGAGGTTGAACCCCATTCCGACGAACGCTCCGATCAGCGTCTCCACGATCCGGGCCCAGGCGGTGTCCCCGTGCGTGGTCACCCCGAGCACCAGCATCGCGCTGATCGCCACCTCGGGCACGAACTCGTCCACCCGCACCAGATGGCCGACGATCAGCGACGCCAGGATGAGCAGGCCCAGGCTCCACCAGGTCAGACCCACCAGGAGGCTGAAGAGGATCGCCACGACGACGCCGGTCACCACGGAGTTCACCCTGCGCATCCCGGTGGTGAGCGTGGAATACAGGGTGACCTGGACGACGAGCAGAGCGGTCAGCGGCGCGGTGAGCGGGGCGGCCTCCGGACTCAGCCGCAGCGCGATGACGTAGGCGACCGTCGCCGCGGCCGCCGACCGCACCATCTGCACGGTCACCGGGTCCCGGTGCCGCTTGACGAACTCGAGGGCCGGCGCTGTCATCTCACGTACCACTTGCATCCTCGGACGGTTCCCCCTCCCCGGACGCAACGAACGTGTTCACCTGCGACGGCAGTCCCCCGGGGGACAGGTGGCCGGGTCTACAGCTTGTCGAGGAAGGCGAACAGATTGCCCCGGGTGCGGGTGATCTGCTCCTCCGGGGTGAGGCTCTCCTCGAAGCGGGTACCGGTCTCCGGGACCTTCCTGCCGCGCAGATAGAGGGAGCAGGCGAGGTCGGTGCACATGTAGGCGCCGACCGAGTTGCCCTCCCGGCCGGCCGGGCCCGCCTTGCGCGCGGTCATCAGGGCGACACCGCCGCGCGGATGGGTCGTCAGGCACAGGGAGCACATGCTGCGGTGCAGGAAGCCGCGCCGAGCCGGCTGGAAGCGCATGGCCACCCCGACGAGACGGTCCTCCCGCTCGGTGACGAGATAGCTGCGGTCGGGTGCGCCGGGATCGCGCCAGCCCAGGAAATCGAGGTCGTCCCAGGGGCGTTCGCCCAGGTCGCGTGGTACGGCCAGCCGCTTGGCCTCCCCCTTCGAGCAGTTGATGAACGAACTGCGGATGTCCTGTTCGGTGAGTGCTCTCACGGGGGCGTCTCCTGGCGTGATCTTTCGAAACCTAGGGGGTCTAGGTTTCTGGGCCAGGGTAGATATCCGGCGTCGGGGGGAGCCAGCGGTTTTTACCGGGGCCGTGCCCCACCCCGGACTTTCCGTACGCTGTACCGCATTCGCCGAGGGAAGGGGTGGGGACGATGGGGGACTCCTGGGAGCGGGCCCGCCGGGTGCTCGCGGGGGCGGGGCTGCCGCCCGACGCGCTCGCCGGGGTGCGCCCGCTGAGCGGGGGCACCTACAACACCGTCGAGGAGCTCCTCCTCGCCGACGGCGGCCGCTATGTGCTCAAGGTCCCGCCCGCCGCCCCGGGCCTCCGGCACGAGCGGCGCCTGCTCGTCTCCGAGGCGGAGTTCTGCGCCGGGGCCGCCGAGGCCGGCGTACCCGCTCCGCGCGCCGTGTCCGTCGGCGGTGACACCTCCGTACCGTACCTGCTGATGACCGCCTGTCCGGGGGAGCCCTGGACGGAAGCGGAGCCGGCCGACGGGGAGCGGGCGGAGCTGCGTACGGAGCTCGGCCGTCAGGTGGCGCGGCTGCACCGGGTGACCGGACCGGGGTTCGGCTATCCGTCCGGCGCCCTCGGTCCGCTCGCCCCCGACTGGCGGACCGCGTTCACCGCGATGACCGACGCCGTGCTCACCGACGCCCGCGACTACGGCGCCCGGCTGCCGCGGCCCGTCGACGAGGTGGCCGCCGTGATCCGTACCGCCGCCGGGGCGCTCGACGAGGTCACCGTGCCGGCTCTCGTCCATTTCGACCTGTGGCCGGGCAACATCCTGGTGGAGCGCCCGGCGGCGGGGAAGGCCCGGATCGGCGGGCTCGTCGACGGGGAACGCATGTTCTGGGGCGACCCGCTCGCCGATTTCGTCTCCCTCGCCCTGCTCGGCGACATCAGGACGGACCGGGCGTTCCTCGCCGGATACGGGGAGGCCGGCGGCCGGGCCGCCTTCGGCGCGGCGGCCCGCGTCCGCCTCGCCCTCTACCGTGCCTACCTCTACCTGATCATGCTCACCGAGACGATTCCGCGGGCGACCGGGGACGAGCACGAACGACGGGTTCAGGCCACCGTGGCTCCGGAACTGGAGTCCGCGCTGGCGGAGATCGGTGACTCCTGTTAGTTCACATCATGAAATAAGGGTGTGGGAAAGTCGCGCCCAGCCGGTTCCCGACGGTATGTTGCAGGTCGGACAGGGTCTCGGAAGGAGCCACATGGCGGGGCGGAACGGGCGCACGGTGCGCGATCTCAGACGGGCCAACCGCACGGCCGTGCTGCAACGGCTGTACTTCGACGGCCCGCTGAGCCGCTTCGAGCTCGGCCCCGCGACCGGACTCAGCTCCGGCTCCGTGAGCAACGTCGTCGCGGACCTGGTCGCCGACGGCCTCGTGGAGGAGGCCGGCAGCGTCGACTCCGACGGCGGCCGTCCGCGCACCCTGCTGCGGGTGGCGCCGGCCAGCGGCCACATGATCGGCGTCGACGTGGGCGAGACCAGGGTCCGCGTCGAACTGTTCGACCTGACCCTCACCGAGCTCGCTCGCGCGCAGCGCCCGCTGGAACAGCAGCGCTACGAGGTCGAGGTCATCGTCGACCACATCCGCTCCGGCATCGCCGAGGTGCTCGACGGCGCCGGCCTCGCCCCCGATCTGCTGCTCGGCGTCGGCATCGGCGTCCCCGGCATCGTCGAGCACACCCCCGACCGGGGCGCCGTCGTGCACGGCCAGACCATCGGCTGGGACGCCATCCCCCTGGAGTCCCTGCTCCGCGCCGGGTCCCCGCTGCCCGAGACGGTGCCGTACTTCATCGACAACGGGGCCAAGACCCTCGGCCAGGCCGAGATGTGGTTCGGCGCCGGACGCGGCGCCCGCAACGCCCTCGTCGTCCTCTTCGGCTCCGGCGTCGGCGCCTGCCTGGTCACTCCCGAGGTGGAACACGGCCGGGCGGTCGAATGGGGGCACCTGACCGTACGGGTCAGGGGACGCCGCTGCCGCTGCGGCGCGCTCGGCTGCCTGGAAGCGTACGCGGGCGCCGAGTCGCTGCTCGCCCGGTGGCGCGAGGAGGGCGGCCGGGTACCCGAGGGCACGGACGAGGAGACGGCGCTGACGGCGATGCTCGCCGCCGCCTACCCGGCCGACGACGGCGCCCCCGACCCCGTCGCGCTCGCCGTGCTGGAGGAGACCGCCGAGTACCTCGGCGCGGGCCTGTCCGACCTGATCAACCTCTTCCAGCCCGAGCGCATCCTCATGGGCGGCTGGGCCGGCCTCCAGCTCGGCTCCCGCTTCCTGCCGTCCGTGCACCGGCACGCCCTGTCGTACGCGCTGCGGCACCCGGCCGGGAAGGTGACGATCGAACTGGGCCGGCTCGGCCCCGACGCGGTCACCGTCGGCGCCGCGATCCTGCCGCTCGCCGACTTCTTCGCCCGCGGCGGCCGCCGCCCCGACCCGGACCCGCAGTCCCCGCCCCCCGCCTGGCACACGGCCCTCCAGGAACGCACCCCGCGCTAGGGGGGCCGACCGATGTCCACGGCGTCGTGGCGTCCGGTACGCACTCCCTCAGAAGGGGGACCCCGGCCGCGTTGCCGAAACGTCCACGTGGCTACGCCACGAGGACGCTCCGGCGCCTTGCGATCGCACGCACCGGACGCCGCTCCTTCTCCCGCGCTCATTGGCCGGACACTCCCAGGAGCGTTCGCGCGGGCCGGCCGGAAGGCGCCGCCGACGGGGCCCGCCCCGAGCCGGAGGACAGTCACCGGGCCCGTCCGCGCAGGCCGGTCACGCGGAGGATTCGTCCGGTACCGGCTGCTGCGGGTTGCCGGACGCCGAGTGCGGGGCGCCCTGCCGGCCCGTGCCGGCCTCGTCCGTGTCGGGGACGTCAAAACCGGTCTCGCCGGAGTCCGGCTCCTGTGGATCGTCGGCCTTGTCCTCGCTCTCCCGTTCCACGGCGCCCGGGGCGACTTCCCAGGGGTCCTCGCCGGCGCCGGCCTGCTGGTCCGGCAGGTCGCGGGGGACACCGGC
Source organism: Streptomyces sp. NPDC059454 (assembly GCF_042749965.1). NCBI lineage: Bacteria > Bacillati > Actinomycetota > Actinomycetes > Kitasatosporales > Streptomycetaceae > Streptomyces > Streptomyces sp. NPDC059454. Next base: position 40,838 of record NZ_JBHYVC010000048.1, read on the forward strand.
GCCGTTCTCACCGGGTCCTTCGAGGCGGTGGTCGGTCACGGCGCTCTCCCTTCGTTCGTGCGCGAGCCCTCGCGGGTACCTCCGCGACGACCGGTGAAACCCGGTGCTCAACCGACCTTGCGGCCCCGCATCGGTTCCGTGTCCTCCCCGGCGCCCTGCTGCATGCCCAGCAGGAACTCCTCCATCACCTGCGTCGCCGTGTGTTCCGGCCGCCAGCCGAGCTCCACGCGCGCACGCGTGCAGTCCATCAGCGGCAGCCTCAGCACGGCGTCGAACAGATGCGGCGAGGCGGGCAGCAGACGCAGTCCCCAGGCGGCGGCGACCGCCGAGCGGGCGGCGGTACGCGGCAGCCGCACCCGGCGCGTCCCGAGCATCTCCCCGAGCAGCCCGGCGTCGACCGTCGGCTCCGCGGCGAGATTGAAGGCACCCCGCGCCCCGGCGGACAGCACGGCCAGCCGGTAGGCGTGGGCCGCGTCGTCGGTGTGCAGCGCCTGCACCCGCAGCCCCGGAATGTCCGGGAGGACGGGCAGCAGATCGGGCCGCGCCAGCTGACCCGGCAGGAAACGGCCGCCGAAGATACGCCGCTGCTCGCTCCCCGACTCCCGCTTGAAGAGGAACGCGGGCCGCATCCGTACCACCCGCGTCCCCGGATGATCACGCTCGAACGTGTCCAGGGCCCGCTCCAGGTACGCCTTCTCCCGGCAGTACGCGGCGTCCGGCCAGCCGTGCGTCGGCCACGACTCGTCCACCGCGTGGTCCTTCGGGCCCGGCGAGTACGCCCCGACCGACGAGGCGTGCACCAGCGCCGGCACCCCCGCCTCGGCCACCGCGTCGAACACCCGCATGCTGCCGAGCACATTGGTGCGCCAGGTGGTCGCCGGGTCGTGCGTCGGCTGGAACGCCCACGCCAGATGGATCACCGCGTCCGCGCCGGTGAACTCCCCGACGAGATCGGACCGGTCCGAGGCCAGGTCCACCGCCGACCACTCGGTCTTCGGCGGCGACAGGTCGGGGATCCGCCGTGCCAGGCCCCGTACGGAGCCGACCTCCGGTTCCTGCGAGAGGACCCGCACCACGCTGGTCCCGACATTGCCGGTGGCGCCCGTGACGACGACCCTCGTGCCCGTTGCGCTGCTCACCTTCCCGCTCCTCTCGGCCGACTGCCCCGCGGGCCGGCCGAGTACCCCCGGGGCGAGAGCGTTCACGCCCGTCGGGCGGGCCGGGAGTTCCCACAGGCCGGCCGGCCGCCCCGTCCCCGGCTCCGGTGCGCTCACCTGCCGGCCCGGAAAGGGGAAAGCCCCGACCGCGACGGGGGAATCACGGCCGGGGCGGCTCGGTGGTGGGCACGGACGGCGGTCGCCTCTCGGCGAAAGGCTCCACAGGGCTTCAGCCGAACGATCGTCCCTGTGGGCGAATGGTGAGGCCCGGGGACACTGTCCCGTCCGCACCCACGACCGGTTCAACGGAGAACCGCCTCCGGGTGTTCCGCGTCCGGCCGCTCGTGGGCGTGACATGTGTCACCGGCCCCGGGCACCGCCGTCGAGTTCGGCCCAGAGGTTCTCGGCCTGGAGCACCAGCGTGCCCAGGACGGCCGTCCGCGCGGCGCCCTGTCCGGCCTGTTCGCGCAGCCCGTGCTGGAGCTTTCCGTGCAGGTCCCGCATCACCTCCTCGGTCCGCCCGTCCAGGAGGGGGTCCTCGCGCGTGCCGCCGTCCAGCAGCCGGTCGGCCTCCGTGCGGCAGACGTCGCCGATCAGCTCCAGCAGCTCCGCGTAGCAGCCCAGCACCGCGGCGTCCGGCGCGGCGGGCGTGCGGTCCTCGTCGGCGGCCACCGCGAGCGTGCGGGTCAGCGCCGTGACATGCCCGGTGACGCGGCCGAACCGCTCGTCCTCGTCCTCCGGCGGCAGCGCCGCCGTCGGCGCCCGGTGCAGGGCGCGCAGGACGCCCGAGGTCAGCCGCAGGCTCTCCCTGCTCCAGCCGCGGGCCGAGCGCAGCGCCTCCAGACGGCCCTGCAGCCGCGCCGCGGCGTCGAGCCGGCCCGCGGCGGTCTGCGCGTCCCACTCGCCCCCGCGCAGATCCCCGGCGACGGCGTGCAGCACGTCCCCCGCCTCGCGGGCGAGCGCCGCCAGGTTCTCCCGTACGTCCCGCAGATGGATCGGCGGCAGGACCAGCGCGTTGACGGCGATGCCGATGACCGCGCCGAGCGCCGCCTGCCCCAGCCGGTGCCCGACGGCGACCGCGCTCACCGTTCCCGTGGCGATCGTGAACACGGCCGTGGTGGCGGCGTAGATGCCCTGGTCACCGAAGCGCGGCCAGTTCGACAGCAGCACCAGCACCGGCACGGACAGTGCCAGGGCGCCCGTGGTGTCGCCGGTGACCGCCTGCGCCCCCGAGGCCACGAGGGCTCCCACGCAGATCGCCGTGAACTGCCGCGCCCCCTGCACCAGCGAGCTGTAGACGGTGGCCTGCACCAGGACCAGCGCCACCCAGGGCGCCATCAGGGCCATCGGGTCGCCGAGCCACACCTGCGCCAGCAGCCAGGCCAGCAGCGCCGCAGCGGCGGCCTTCAGCGACTGGACGAGCAGGTCCCGCTCCCGCCCGGGCCCCCGCCACGCGGCCCGCGCCGCCCGGCCGACGGACCTCACCTCCCACCGCACGGCCTCCCGCACCCGCGCCACCGGAGCCGTCCGTCCCACGGCGTCACCCTGCTCGATCTCTTCCCGCACACACGTCATGTCCTGCGGGTATCCCGGCCACGGGGGATCTCATGCCAGGGGACCGTCCGACAGCGACGCCAGGAGGTGCGCCGGGTCGTCGTAGACCGCCTCCGCGCCGGCCTCCTCCAGGTCGGCGCGCGGGATGCCGCCGCACAGCACGCCCACGCGGCGCACCCCGGCACGGCTGCCCGCCCGCATGTCCCACACCGTGTCCCCGACGAACACCGCCCGCTCCGCGGGCACCCCGGCCAGCTCCAGGGCGTGCTCGACCGGCTCCGGCGCGGGCTTGCCCTCCGCCACGTCGTCGGCGCTCGCCGTCGCGGAGATCGCCTCGTCCGCGTCGATCGCCCGGCGCAGCGCGCTCAGCTCGGCGCCGTCCGCCGAGGTGGCGAGCACCACGGTCCAGCCGTCCCGGTGCAGCCGCTCCAGCAGCCGGCCGGCGTCCGGCAGCGCGGGCAGCCGGTCGAAGTACTGCCCGTACAGCGCCTTGTGCGCCGCGCTCAGCTCGTCGTCGCGGCGGGTGTCCCGGTCCTCGCCCAGCAGATGGGCGACCAGGCCGGAGGAGGGCAGCCCCACGGCCCGGTGGACGGCGTGCATCGGCACCCGGTGGCCCGCCTGCCGGAAGGCCTCCCACCAGGCCGTCACATGCAGGTGGTTGGTGTCGACCAGAGTGCCGTCGACGTCGAACACGGCTGCCCGTCCCATGTGCGGTCCTTCCTCGGGGGCGGTACGGGTACCACCTCGGCCGCCCGTCACTCCGGAGGGCACCTTCCGTCGCTGATCCCCGGGGCGGTGCCGGTCTCCGCGCCCACCACGCACGCCTCGTCCGCGGCGAACAGCGGCTCCGCCCGGCTCAGGGAGCGCGCGGAGCCGCGGTACGGCCGGACGGCGGACGCGGGGGTTGGCCCCGCACGTGCCGGGGTACTGCGATGCCTCGCACCCGCCGTCGCCGACCAGGAGGCCCGCATGTCCGTCCCCACCACCCCGAGCAGCAGGGTCGCCGTGGTCACCGGCGCGGACTCCGGGATCGGCCGGGCCACCGCCGTACGCCTGGCCGCCGCGGGCATGGACGTGGGCATCACCTGGCACAGCGACCGCGAGGGCGCCGAGGATACGGCGCGGGAGTGCCGGACGCACGGGCGGCGGGCCGAGACGGCGCCCCTGGACCTCACCCGGCTGCCCGCCGCCGCGGACACCGTCGACGAGCTGTGCGACCGTCTGGGCCGCGTCGACGTGCTGGTCAACAACGCCGGCACGGGCACGATGACGCCCTTCCTGGACCTGGAGCTCCCGAAGGTCCGCGAGGTCCTCGACGTCGATCTGATCGGCCCGTTCCTGTGCGGACAGAGGGCGGCGCGGCATATGATCCGGCAGGGCGACGGGGGCCGCATCGTCAACGTGACGTCCGTGCACGAGCACCAGCCCCGCGTGGGCGCCGCGCCGTACTGCGCCGCCAAGGGCGGCCTCGGGCTGCTCACCCAGGTGATGGCACTGGAACTGGCCGAGTATGGCATCACCGTCAACGCGGTCGCCCCCGGCGAGATCGCCACGCCCATGACCGGCCAGGAGGACACCGCCCCGCACACCGGGAGCCGCCCCGGCGTCCCTCTCGGACGGCCCGGCGACGCCCGTGAGGTCGCCGCGGTCATCGCCTTCCTCGCCGGACCGGACGCCTCGTACGTCACCGGTGCCTCCTGGAGCGTGGACGGCGGAATGCTCCGGATGGGTCCCCAGGCCGGGTCCCACCTGACGGGCGACGACTGGCGGCGGCCCTGAACGAGGGCGCTCCCGCACGCCGCGTTCGCGCCGTTTGCGCTCTACCCTCGATGCATGACCGAAAGCGCGAGCCCGTACATGTCGCATCCGCGGATCATGGTGCTCGGGGTACAGCCCGGGACCCCACCGTTCCGGATCGTGGAGATCGACGGACAGGTGGTCGGCGAGGCGAAGACCGTCACCGACGTGCTGCACGCCGCCGCCGCGTTCGGGATCACGGTCCACGACCTGGACGACCCGGACGTGGTCCGCTGGGTGGGCGGCGACAAGTTCACCTGGACCCTGCGCGGGGCCCCCCGCACGCACGAGCGGCACTGACCCCCGGACGACGCCCCGTGGGTCAGGCCTTCGGGCGGCGCGCGTGCACGGCCCGGCTCAGCCGGCGGCCCACGAGCAGGTAACCGAGCAGCGCCCCGCCGGTGTTCAGGATGACGTCGTCGATGTCGAAGGCGCGTCCGGTCACCAGGGCGCCCTGCGCGAACTCCACCAGCAGCATCACGACGGCCGTCAGCACCAGCACCCGCAGGAACCCGCGCGTGCGCGGTGCGACGACCGGGGCGAGCACCCCGAAGGGCACGCCGAGCAGGATGTTGCCGCCGATCTGACGCACGGCGTCACGCAGCGCGGGCTGGTCCAGATAGGCCCGCAGCGAGCGGCCCGGATGCAGATTGGTGTGGGTCAGCGCCTCCGAGGCGGGGGAGGGGTACAGGGTGAGCCGGGCCAGCACCGCGGCGAAGGCGACCATGAACACGAAGGCGCACAGCATCGCCAGCAACCGCGGGAACAACGGCAGCGGGCGCCGCTCCGGACCGTCCTCCGCGGTGCCGCGCCCGGACGGTCGCGGACGCCGGTGGAGCAGGGAGCGCGGACGTGGAACGGCGCGGGCCATTCGATCCTCCAGTCGTCAACTTCCTTGTTTCGTAAGCCGGTTACCCCCGGCCGTGCGGGTCAGTCGCCGTAGCTGATCCGCACCTTCTCGAAGCCCAGGGAACGCAGCAGCCCTTCGAGCATCTCCGTGGTGTTGGTCTCGGCCCGGGTGGTGAGTCCGCTCTCCTTCGCCGCGTCGCCGATGTGCCGCACGGCGAGCTTCTGGACGGCCTGCTCGCTGCCCGGGTTGTCCGAGAAGAGGTCGCCGAGCCGGTCGAACAGCCCGCGCTGCTTGGAGACGGCGTAGGAGCGTTCGGGGTCCAGGGCCGGCTTGCCCAGGCGGGCGTGCGGCAGCCGCAGCGTGGCGGACGTACGGTCGTCGTCGACCCGTACGTCGTCCTCGTCCAGCTTCCCGAGGTCGACATAGGCGTCGACGGTGCCCGCGCCCACGTACAGCGTGCGGCTGCCGCGGACGGCGTCCGGCAGGAACTTCGCGTCCTTCTCCAGGTCCACCACCACCTGGAAGTTGCCCGAGGCGGCGTCGTAGCGGCTGAGGTCCTGGACGGACTCCAGGAGCGCGGGCCCGGAGCGGTCCTCGGTCTCCGTGCCGAACAGGTCCTTCAGGCCCGGCAGTACACTCAGCCGGATCCCGGCGAACAGCACGACGAGCAGCAGCACCACCGCGCCGAGCACCTTCGCCCATCCGGGTACGCGCGCGATCGGTCCCTTCACGGGAGACGTCGGAGTCGTCATGGCGACGGCCCTCCTTCCTCCTGACCGAATGCCCCTCAGTTCCCGGTACAGACACGGAAGCCGGGGAACGGACGACCGCACCGGGAGCACGCGGGGGCGCACGGTGGGCGTCAGGGCGCGGACCCGGTGGTCAGAGCGGGCCGGAGGTGGCCCCGGGCTGTCGCAGGGCCGCGTCCAGGGTCGGCCACGGCGGCAGCAGCCGGGACGTGCCGGTGATCCGCAGCATGCGCAGGGTCAGCGGGTGGGTGCACACGAGATGCAGCCTGCCGGGGCCGTCCGCGATCCGCTGCCGGGCCCGGTACAGCAGGCGCAGCCCGGAGAGATCGAAGAACTCGACGCGGGTCAGGTCGATCACGATCCGGGCGTCCGGTTCGGCGGTGGCCATGTCCAGATGCGGGACGATCTCCGCGGCCGCGGCGATGTCGATCTCGCCGCGGAGCTCCAGCACCGTGTGTCCCCGGTCGTGGCGGACGCGCAGATGCCGGGTCAGCGGCGCAGGTTCGTACCGCACCACGCCATCACCTCCAGCCTGCTCCGTGCAACGGGGGAGCGGACCGGTCCCAACACCGGTCCACACCCTGCAAGTTACCTTCGGTCGAGTGCATTTGAGCATGTTCGATTGACATATGTCTTCGAATTGCGACCGAGTTCTTTCGAACCGGTCGGTCGGTCCCGGAAGCCCTCGTCGAAGCGTGACGGAATCCTCACTTCGGGCAGTGGCCGAACTTGATCCACGAGACTGCCGACCCGATGGGCTCCTTGCCGGCACCGCGAGTTGACCGACATCGCGGCGGGTCGCCTCGGGGCGCGTACACCTGCGTGCCGGGCTTCGCGATACGCAGGTTGAATCGAGAAGCGCCACGAGGAGGCCCCGAACCCAAATGATCCACGCCGTGACCGCTGGTGATCTCCGTTACCGCGCAAGGCAGTTGAGGCGCATGTATCCGTACGGGGACATGACTGAATCCGGCGAGCCGGGACAGGTGTCACGTACGGCGCGAGGCAGGAGCGCCCGCGCCCCGGACTCCCGCGGAGGAGACATGACCCTGGTGACGGCCGGCGTGGTGGTGCTCGACTGTGCCGAACCCGAGAAACTCGCCGAGTTCTACAAGGAGTTGCTGGAGGCGCAGGAGGTCGACGCCCATGTCAACCGGGTGGAGATCCGGGCCGCCGACGGTTTCCGCCTGGCACTGCGCCGCGACGTGAACGCGACCGCCCCGAGCTGGCCCCGCCCGGAGAACTCCCTCCAGGCGCACCTGGAGTTCGTGGTGGACGACCTGGACGCGGTGGAACGCCTGATCGTGGGCCTCGGCGGGCGCCCGATGGAGGCGGGTGACACCTCGGGACCCGCCGAGGAGCGCGGCTACGCCGACCCGGCGGGCCACTCCTTCACCGTCCGCCGGGGCGCGTCGACGGCGCCCAAACAGGGCTGACCCACCGCCCACCCCCCCGGGGGACGGTGGGCCGGCCTGCGGACGCGTCAGTCGCGGCCGCCCTTGTCCGGGACCGGCCAGGTGCCCGTGGAGCGTTCGATGGCCTTGGCGCCGGCCCGGTCCACGGCACTGCGGACCACCGCGAAGATGGCGCCCTGGATCGCCGCGGCCAGCAGAATCTCTCCCCAGCGGCGGTCGCGGTCCAGCGCGTCCGGCGCGTCGTCCTCGTGCCGGATCACCTTCCAGGTCTTCTGGAACGCCATTCCCGCCACGGTGCCGCTGGTCCAGCCCAGCGCGAAGCCGATCGGCTTGTACGCCATGGGCAGCTTCTTCTTCGCCTTCTTGCTCTTCTTCGCCACGTGGATCTCCTAGGTCGGCTTCGTCGTCTCTCGTCGATGGATGGAGCGTCGGGGGCCGGGGCGGTCAGGGGCGGCCCGGCGCCGGCACCTCCTCGCCGGCCCGCACCGGACCGGGCGGAGTACCGTCCCCGAACGGCCGGCCGCCCAGCTCCGCACGGTGGTGGGGCGCCGTCCAGCCGGACAGGTCGGGACCGAGGGGCACGATGCCGGACGGGTTGATACCGGTGTGCACCCGGTAGTAGTGCCGCTTGATGTGGTCGAAGTCCACGGTGTCGCCGAAGCCGGGCGTCTGGTACAGGTCGCGGGCGTACGCCCACAGCACCCGGTTCTCCGCCAGCTTCCACCGGTTGCACTTGAAGTGGCCGTGGTACACCGCGTCGAACCGCACCAGCGTGGTGAACAGCCGGATGTCCGCCTCGGTGATGGTGTCGCCGACCAGGTACCGCTGCCGCTCCAGCCGCTGCGCCAGCAGCTCCAGCCGCCGGAACAGGGCCGTGCACGCGGCCTCGTACTCCTCCTGGTCCGTGGCGAAGCCCGCCCGGTACACGCCGTTGTTGACGTCCTGGAAGACGTCGTCCGTCACCGCGTCGATCTCGTCGCGCAGCTCCCGCGGATACAGGTCGGGCGCCCCCTCGCGGTGCAGGGCCGTCCACTCGGTGGCGAGGTCCAGGGTGATCTGCTGGTAGTCGTTGGTGACCAGCTTCCCGCTGGGCACGTCCACGACCGCCGGCACGCTCACCCCGCCCGGGTGGTCCGTCTCGCGCCGGTCGTACGCCTCGCTCAGGTACCGGATGCCCAGGACCGGGTCGCGGCCGTCCGGATCCAGGGTGAAGCGCCAGCTCCGGTCGTCCTGCAGCGGGTCCGTGACGGCCAGGGACAGGGCGTCCTCGAGACCGAGCAGCCGCCGGGACACCAGCGCCCGGCTCGCCCACGGACAGGCCCGGCTCACGACGAGCCGGTAACGCCCGGCCTCCGCCGGCCATCCGTCCCGGCCGTCCGCGGTGATCCGGTCCGCGAAGTGGGCCTTCGACCTCTTGAACTTCTTCCTGCCGTACGAACTGTTGCCGCCGCCCCCGTCGTCGCGGCCCATGGTGTTCTCCTCGTCGTCGTTCGGATGTCCTTGTGACCGCGTTCCCCGTTTTCCGCCGACGGCACGGTGTGCCCTGGGCCGACCGGGGCAATCGGCCGAGGGTGAGTACTCGATCGGATCGCAGAACCCGGATCACCGTGCTGGTGGCGCTCGCCGCCAATCTGGTGATCGCCGTCGCCAAGGCCGTCGGCGGACTGGCCGCGTCCTCCCCCGCGTTGCTGTCGGAAGCGGCGCACTCGGTCGCCGACAGCCTGAACGAAGTGTTCCTGCTGGCCGCGCTGCGGCGCAGCCGGCGCCCGGCCGATCGCCGTCACCCGTTCGGCTACGGCAAGGAGCGGTTCTTCTGGTCGCTGCTCGCGGCCGTCGGGATCTTCGTGATGGGCGGCTGCTTCTCGTTCTACCAGGGCGTCGAGGCGCTCAGGAACGGGAGCGAGGAGGACCTGAGCGGCTATGTCGCCGGACTGATCGTGCTCGGCGTCGCCCTGCTCGCCGAGGGCGGCTCCCTGCTGCGCGCCCTGTACCAGGTGCGCAGGCAGGGCGGCCTGGGCAGCGGACTGCGTGATCCGGCGCTGCGCACGGTGGTCGCCGAGGACGGCACCGCGGTGGTGGGCGTCACCCTGGCCGTCGTGGGCATGGCGCTGCACATGATCACCGGACAGGCGGTGTGGGAGGCGTCCGCCTCGCTCGCCATCGGCGCGTTGCTGGTCTACGTCGCCTTCCGGCTCGGGCGTGACGCCCGCGACCAGCTGATCGGCGAGGCCGCCGACCCGGAGGCGAGCAGCCGGATCCGGGAGCTGCTGTGCGAACAGCCCGAGATCGACAGCGTGGAGGCGCTCCTCACGATGAAGACGGGCCTGGACACCGCCCTGGTGGCCGCCCGCGTCGACCTCGTGCCCGGGATGGACAGCGAGCGGGTGGAGGAGGTCGCCGTACGCATCAAGCGATCCATCGCCCGTGAGGTGCCCGAGGCGGAACAGATCTTCCTCGACATCACCGAACGGGGGGATCCGGAGGCGCGGGAGGCATGGGAAAGCCCCGCCGCGACGGGGGAGCGCGGCGGGGCCTGAACCACGCGTGCCCGGCGGCCGGTGCTTCATGCGCGCCGGGGCGGAGATTTTCCCTCCGCCCGCCGAACCCGCGTCCGTCAGCCCTGTTCCCGCCGCTCCAGCACGAAGACGGGGATCTCACGGTCCGTCTTCTCCTGATAGTCGGCGTACGGCGGAAAGGCCGCGACGGCGCGCTTCCACCACTCGGCCTTCTCCTCCCCGGTGACCTCACGGGCCGTCATGTCGAACTTGGCCGGCCCGTCCTGGAGCTCCACGTGCGGGTCGGCCTTGACGTTGTGGTACCAGACAGGGTGCCGGGGGGCGCCGCCCAGCGAGGCGACCGCCGCGTACCGCCCCTCGTGCTCGACCCGCATCAACGGGGTCTTGCGCAGTTTGCCGCTCCTCGCGCCCCGGCTGGTCAGCACGATGACGGGCCTGCCCTGCAGGGTCGTCCCCTCCGTGCCGCCGGAACTCTCGTACAGCTCCACCTGGTTGCGCACCCACTGCGTCGGACTGGGGTCGTACTCGCCCTGGAGAGGCATGGCATCCATCCCGTCGTTCTCTCGTACTGCTGTCGAGTCGATCACTCCTGCAACACCACCGCACGCCGGATTCATCCGAACCGGGCCCGCGGGCCGTCAGACGGGCGCCACCGCCGTGTGCACCGCGAGGGCCGTCATCACCCCGGACGCCGCCGGCGCGGTCACCAGCCGGCCCCGGTGGCCGGTCGGCGCCCGGCCCAGCAGGGCACCGCCGCCGGCCGGCAGCACCTGCCGGCTCGCGGACGCGGCGAAGGCCGCCGTCACGAACACGGCCTGCTCCAGGGGCCCGGCCGCCTCCCCGCCGCGGGAGCCGGGCACGAGCGCCGCGAAGTAGATCACGGTGGTCGGGTCGAGGAGGGTGATCCCGAGCAGCGACAGGTACACGCGGACGGTGCCCGGGGGAGCGGCTTCGGTGCGGGCGGCGAGCCGCCGCCCGCGGTAGCGGCGTACGGCGCCGGCCGCGCCCCACGCCGCCGGCGCGAGCAGCACCGGCACACAGACCCACCGCACCGGCGCCAGGGCCGGCCGCAGCGCCGACGCGAGGGCGGAACCGCCGAGTACGGCCGCGAGGGCGTACAGCCCGTCGGCCGTGGCGACGCCGAGGGCCGCGCAGACCCCGGTGCGCAGGGTGGTGCGGGCGGTCAGGGAGACGAGGTGGGCCCCGACGGCGCCCACGGGGACGGCGATGCCGTAACCGGCGAGCAGCCCCGCGAGCAGGGCGGCCGTCATGAGCACGGCGGCGTCGGTCCTCCCCGCGGCGGGCCGGGCTGCCGCTGTCGGCCCGCCGCGGGGGCGGTGGCGGACAGCGGCATGGGGAGAGGGCTCGTGGGCATGGCAGGATCCTGGGGCCCTCCGGCCGGGGCGGGCAATCGGTTTTCCGCCCCCGGGCAGTGGCGAGCCGCGTCCGGTCGCCGGCCACCAAGTGACCCCTCACCAAGATCTTCATCGATCTTCTAGGGTCCGGTGCCCGGCTCCAGAACGGTGAGGAACACCGAGGAGGAATTGCCGGACACCGGGACCGCACCGGCCTTCCACGGCGCCTTCAGGGGGTCGCGTTCGTCCGGTGGGGTGACGAGGAGCGCCGCCGGGACGGCCGCGCGGGCGCCGCTGACGCCGGGGCTCGCGTAGCGCAGCCCCGCCCAGGCACTGGCGCCGGGCGCCAGGGTGACGGTCGCCGGGTCACCCGGGGTGCGCTTCGGGTCCCGGCCCAGCTGTTCGCCGGCCGCGTCCACGAAGGCGGCGCCCGGATGGCCGTGCAGGGTGCAGGTGCGGGAGGAGACGTTCGTCAGCACGACGGGGAAGTTGCGCTGTCCCGCACCCGGGTCCATCCGGCCGACGGCGGCGCTCAGTTCGGCGGTGCGGCACCGGGACGCCGAGTGCTCCGTGGGCCCGGCGGACGTCGGGGACCGGTCGCTCGTGGAACCGGCGGCGTCGCTCGGGACGGCGCCGCGCGGGGAGTTTCCGGCGGTCCGTCCGGCGGACGCGGAGGGCTGCGGGGTGGTGCCCGCCGTTGTGCTCTCGGTGCCGCAGGAGACCAGCGCGCCCGACAGGACCAGCGCGCCCACCACCGACATGCTCGTGTGCCGCGATCCGTTCGCCATGGTTCACCCCATGTCACATCTCGTCCACCAGGGCCAGTTCCGACCAGATGGTCTTGCCGTCGGCCGTGTGTCTGCTGCCCCAGCGCTGGGTGAGCTGGGCGACCAGCAGCAGGCCCCGCCCGCCCTCGTCCCAGGTCTTGGCCCGGCGCAGATGCGGTGCCGTGTGGCTGGTGTCGGACACCTCGCAGATCAGCGTCGAGGCGTCGTGGATCAGCCGCAGCCGGATGGGCGGGGCACCGTACCGGATGGCGTTGGTGACCAGCTCGCTCACCACCAGCTCCGCGGTGAACGACGCCTCGGTCAGCGCCCAGGTGGCCAGTTGCTCGAGGACCTGCTTGCGGATGGGGGCGACCAGCGCCGGGTCGGCGGGGATGTCCCAGGTGGCGACCTGCGCGGACGGCAGACCGTGGGTACGGGCCAGCAGCAGGGCCACGTCGTCCGTCGCGCCGCCCGGCGCGAGCACGGTGTGCAGGACCCGGTCGCAGGTCTCGTCGAGCGGGCCGGCGGCGTTGGACAGCGCCTCGCGGAGCAGGGCCTGACCGGCCTCGGTGTCCCGCCCGCGGGACTCGACCAACCCGTCGGTGTAGAACGCCAGCACCGCGTCGTCGGGCAGTTCCAGCTCGACCGACTCGAACGGCAGCCCGCCCAGGCCCAGTGGCGGCCCGGAGGGCAGATCGAGGTGCCGGGCCGGACCGCCCGGCGGGATCAGCACCGGAGCGGGGTGCCCCGCCCGGGACAGGGTGCAGCGCCGCGACACCGGGTCGTACACCGCGTACAGACAGGTCGCGCCGACCTCGCCCGACGTGGGGTCGCCGCCCGACTCCTGCGAGAGGTGGAGGACCAGGTCGTCGAGGTGCGTGAGCAGTTCGTCGGGTGCCAGGTCGATGTCGGCGAGGGTGCGCACCGCCGTGCGCAGCCGGCCCATGGTCGCGGACGCCTGGATGCCGTGCCCGACGACGTCCCCGACCACCATGGCCACCCGCATCCCGGACAGCGGGATCACGTCGAACCAGTCGCCGCCCACACCGGAGCGCGCGGCCGGCAGATAGCGGGTGGCCGCCTCCACGGCGGCCGTGTGCGGCAGGGTGCGGGGGAGCAGGCTGCGCTGGAGCGCGAGGGTCGTCTCGCGTTCACGGGAGTAGCGGCGGGCGTTGTCGATGCAGACGGCGGCGCGCGCGGTGACCTCCTCGGCCAGCAGCACGTCGTCGTGGGTGAACGACTCGGGACGCGTGAAGCGGGTGAAGGCGGCCACCCCGAGGGTCGTACCGCGCGCCTGGAGCGGGACGGACAGCATGGAGTGGACGCCGAACTCCCGGACCTGCCGGGCACGTGCCTCGTCCACCGCGAGCCACGGGTCGAGATCGCCGGAGAGCACCGAGGCCGCGACGCTGTGGCCGGCGACCAGCGAGTCGGCCTGGGGCGCGGCGGCCGGGTAGACGACCATCTCGCCCAGGCGGGCGACCGCCTCGGGGTTGCCCGGTGTCAGGGACTGATGGGCGACCCGGCGCAACGAGACGGGCGTGGTCAGCGGGCCGGTGGGCTCGCCTCCGGGCTCCTCGGGCTCCAGCAGGTCCACGCTGACGAAGTCGGCGAGCGCGGGCACGCACACCTCGGCCAGTTCCTGCGCCGTCCGGGTGACGTCCAGGGTGGTGCCGATGCGCATGCTGGCCTCGTTGACCAGCTGTAGTCGCTCCCGCGCCCGGTACTGCTCGGTGAAGTCGTGGGCCGTCGCGCACACGCCCCGCACCCGGCCGGACCGGTCGGTGAGCGGCGCGAGCCGGGCCAGCCAGGCATGCGCATGGTTCTCGCCGGTGGCCTTCATGTACGTCTGCATCTCGGTCGGCCGGCCGGTGCGCAGCACCTGGCACAACTGGCGCTCGAGTTCGGCGTGCTGCGGCCGGCCGCCGATGTCGGTGGGCCGAAGTCCCCGCAGGTGGGGGGCCGGCAGCCCGAGGAGGTGGGCCATGGCGTCGTTGACCCCGCGCAGGCGCAGCCCCCCGTCGAAGACCATCGCGGCGCAGGGCGACTGGAACACGGCCGTCCTGACCAGCGGGTCGTCGGGCAGTTCCTGGTCCGTGGCGTCCAACGGGGTGACGGCGAGCCATTCCCCCGGACCGTCGCCCGCCGACTGCCTGTGGTGGGCCAGCACCCACGCCGTGACGGCGGAGCCGTCGCGGTGCCGCAGGGCGAGGGTGCCGCTCCAGCGGGCGGCCGGGAGCCGGGGCGGGCCCGAATCCTCGGCCAGCAGGTCGGCGGCCGGGCGGCCGACGACCTCCTCGGCCGTGTGCCCCAGTAGCAGGCGCGCACCCTCGCTCCACCGTGCGAGCGTGCCGTCGGCGGCGATGACGGCCCGGGCCGTCACGGCATCGTCGAACGGGTCGTCCGGCCTCATCGTCGCCACTCCATCGCGCACACTCACCGTGAACCGGTGCATCGCCTGAGTTCCAGCCTAGTGGGTCGCGGCCCGACACGGACTGCGAACCTCCGCTCCGGGTGACCGTCACCAGTCCTGTCCCAACCGTTGACGGAGTGTCACACCAGCCACAACCATGGTCCGCGTACGGAAATGGGAGCGCTCCCATATGTGCTTCCGTGCCCCCGCACCTCCCCAAGAGGAGCCCAGACGTGAACAGACGCAGAACCGCTCTGCTGTCCCTCACCGGCCTGCTGGCGACCGCGCTCACCGCGCTGCCCGCCGCCCCGGCCGGGGCGGACGAGGCCGAGCAGGTCCGCAACGGAACCTTCGACAACGGCACCGACGCCTGGTGGGCCTCCGCCGGCGTCACCGCGGGCCCGTCCGAGGGCCGCCTGTGCGCCGACGTCCCCGGCGGCACCGCCAACCGCTGGGACGCGGCCGTCGGCCAGAACGACATCGCCCTGGTGAAGGGGGAGTCGTACCGCTTCTCCTTCAGCGCGACCGGCTCGCCCGCGGGCCATGTCGTGCGGGCGATCGTCGGCCTGCAGGTGGAGCCGTACGACACCTACTACGAGGTGTCCCCGCAGCTCAGCGTCTCGGGAGACACCTACTCGTACACCTTCACCTCACCCGTCGACACCGCGCAGGGCCAGGTCGGCTTCCAGCTCGGCGGCAGCGCGGACCCCTGGCGGTTCTGCGCGGACGACGTGTCCCTGCTGGGCGGGGTCGCCCCCGAGCCGTACGAGCCGGACACCGGGCCCCGGGTCCGGGTCAACCAGGTCGGCTACCTGCCCGCCGGCCCGA
This sequence comes from Streptomyces sp. NPDC059454, assembly GCF_042749965.1. NCBI lineage: Bacteria > Bacillati > Actinomycetota > Actinomycetes > Kitasatosporales > Streptomycetaceae > Streptomyces > Streptomyces sp. NPDC059454. Next base: position 56,239 of record NZ_JBHYVC010000048.1, read on the forward strand.
AGAACGCCACCCTGGTCACCGATGCCGGCGAGCGGCTGCCCTGGCGGCTGAAGGACGACGAGGGCCGGGTGGTCCGCAAGGGCTGGACCGTGCCGCGGGGCGTGGACGGCTCCTCCGGGCAGAACGTCCACTCCCTCGACTTCGGCTCCCACCGCGAGCGCGGGACCGGCTACACCCTGGTCGTGGACGGCGAGACCAGCCGGCCCTTCGACATCGACGGGCGCGCGTACGAACGGCTGCGGCTGGACTCGGCGAAGTACTACTACACCCAGCGCAGCGGCACGGCGATCCGCGACGACCTGCGCCCCGGTTACGGCCGCCCGGCCGGACACGTGGGCGTGGCGCCCAACCAGGGCGACGGCGCGGTGCCCTGTCAGCCGGGCGTCTGCGACTACACCCTCGACGTCACCGGAGGCTGGTACGACGCCGGCGACCACGGCAAGTACGTCGTGAACGGCGGCATCAGCACCTGGGAGGTGCTCAGCACCTACGAACGCGCCCGGCACGCCCGCACCGGTGAGGCGGACAAGCTCGGCGACGGCACGCTGAACATCCCGGAGAGCGGCAACAAGGTCCCGGACATCCTCGACGAGGCGCGCTGGGAACTGGAGTTCCTGCTGAAGATGCAGGTCCCCGAGGGCGAGCCGCTGGCAGGCATGGCCCATCACAAGATCCATGACGAGCAGTGGACCGGACTGCCCCTGCTGCCGAGCGACGACCCGCAGAAGCGCGAACTGCACCCGCCGACCACCGCCGCCACCCTGAACCTCGCGGCCACGGCCGCCCAGGCGGCACGGCTCTACCGCTCCTACGACAAGGAGTTCGCGGCCACCGCCCTGGCGGCGGCCCGCAAGGCCTGGACGGCGGCCCTCGCCCACCCGGACCTCCTCGCCGACCCGGACGACGGCATCGGCGGCGGCGCCTACCCCGACGACACCGTGGCCGACGAGTTCTACTGGGCGGCCGCCGAGCTGTACCTCACCACGGGGGAGCGGCAGTTCGAGGAGTACGTCCTGAACTCCCCGGTGCACACCGCCGACATCTTCGGCCCGACCGGCTTCGACTGGGCGCGCACCGCCGCGGCCGGCCGGCTCGACCTCGCCACCGTGCCCAACCGGCTGCCCGGCCGGGACAAGGTCCGCCGCTCCGTCGTCCAGGGCGCGGACGGCTACCTGGCCACGCTGAAGGCCCACCCGTACGGCATGCCGTACGCGCCGGCCGGCAACGTCTACGACTGGGGCTCCAGCCATCAGGTGCTCAACAACGCGGTCGTCCTCGCCACCGCCCACGACCTCACCGGCGCCTCGAAGTACCGGGACGGCGCGCTGCAGAGCATGGACTACATCCTGGGCCGCAACGCCCTGAACATGTCGTACGTCACCGGCTACGGCGAGGTCAACGCGCACAACCAGCACAGCCGCTGGTACGCCCGCCAGCTCGATCCGGACCTGCCGAACCCGCCCGCCGGCACGCTCTCCGGCGGACCCAACTCCAGCATCCAGGACCCCTTCGCCCAGTCGAAGCTCCAGGGCTGTGTCGGTCAGTTCTGCTTCATCGACGACATCCAGTCCTGGTCCACCAACGAACACACCATCAACTGGAATGCGGCCCTGACCCGCATGGCCTCCTTCGTGGCCGACCAAGGCTGACATCCCTCCCGGCGGGGGGGGGGGGGGGGGGCGGGGGCGGGCCCCCCCCCCGCCCCCCCCGGGTAGGGGGGGCCCAGGCCAGCATTAATGTAAA
>NZ_JBHYVC010000049.1:0-57882 GCF_042749965.1 Streptomyces sp. NPDC059454
GCCGAGCCTCTCGACCGTATGGACGGGTGCCTCAGCCGGCCGGGACCTCGTCCCGGTCCTCCGCGCGGCGCCCGGCCACCCGCTGCTTGACGAAGGCGATGGCGAGCACGATGCCGGCGACCAGCAGCGACAGCAGCACCGTCGTACGCCCGTCGTGCTCGGTGTCGGTCAGCATGTACCCGAGCACGAACACGATCAGCGCGGCGCTGGCCCACGTCAGATACGGGTACAGCCACATCCGCACGACCAGCTTCTCCGGCGCCTCCGCCTGGATGATCTTCCGCATGCGCAGCTGCGAGAAGCAGATCACCAGCCAGACGAACAGCGCGACCGCTCCGGAGGAGTTGACGAGGAAGAGGAAGACGGAGTCCGGGAACTTGTAGTTGAAGAAGACGGCGACGAAGCCGAAGACCACCGACGCGATGATCGCGGTCCGCGGCACGCCCCGGCTCGTGGTCCGGGCGAACGCCTTCGGCGCGTCTCCGCGCCGGCCGAGCGAGAAGGCCATCCGGGAGGCCGTGTAGAGCCCGGAGTTGAGGCAGGACAGCACGGACGTCAGCACGATGAAGTTCATGATCTGACCGGCGTGCGCGATGCCGAGGGAGTCCAGGGCGGCGACGTACGAGCCGTCCTCGGTGATCGACTTGCTGTCCCACGGCAGCAGACAGACCACGACGAAGATCGAGCCGAGGTAGAAGACGCCGATCCGCCAGATGATGCTGTTGGTCGCCTTGGTGACGGCCCGCTGCGGGTCCTCGGACTCACCGGCGGCCAGTGTGGCGATCTCGCTGCCCATGAAGGAGAAGACGACGAGCAGGATGCCGGTGAGGATGGCGCCGGCGCCGTGGGGCAGGAAGCCGCCGTGCTCGGTGAGGTTGGCGAGGCCCGCCTGATCGGTGTCGGCACCGGGCAGCACACCGAAGACGGCCAGCCCGCCGATGACGATGAACGCGCCGATGGCGACGACCTTGATCCCGGCGAACCAGAACTCGAACTCGCCGTAGGAGCCGACGGACACCAGGTTGGTGGCGGTCAGCACCACCATCACGATGAGCGCCCAGCCCCACTGCGGAACGGCCGGGATCCACCCTTCGAGGATCGCGGCGCCGGCGGTCGCCTCGACCGCGAGGACGACGACCCAGAAGAACCAGTAGAGCCAGCCGATCGTGAACCCGGCCCACGGTCCGAGCGCCCGGTCGGCGTGTGCGGAGAAGGATCCGGACGTCGGGTTGGCCGCGGACATCTCACCGAGCATCCGCATCACCAGCACCACGAGCGTGCCGACGAGGGCGTACGACAGCAGGATGCCGGGGCCGGCGGTCGCGATGCCGGAGCTGGAACCGACGAAGAGGCCCGCGCCGATCACACCGCCGATGGCGATCATCGACAGATGGCGGTTCTTGAGCCCGGCCTGGAGCCCGGAACCGTGTTCTGCGGGGCCGCTGCCGGATTCTCCGGGGTCTTCGGGGCCGCTTCCGGCTGTTCTCAGGGTCGGCTGCGAGGTCATGGAACAGATTTCCTTTGCGCCGTGGGGGAGCTGTACTCCGTATGGGTCTACGGGCCGGACCAGTGAAACGGAGGCCAACGGATTGAGGAACCTTCGAATCCATATTGTTACTTGAGCTTTTCCTGAGCTTCTGAGATTCTCCTCACTTTTTCGGCGGCAGCACCCGGCGCGCCTTCCCGGGAACCCCCATGTCACACTCGGACCATGCGCGTGTATCTCGGCTCGGACCATGCGGGCTACGAACTCAAGAACCACCTCGTCGAATGGCTCGAGGCGGCGGGCCACGAGCCCGTCGACTGCGGCCCGCACGTCTACGACGCCCAGGACGACTACCCGCCCTTCTGCCTCCGTGCCGCCGAGCGGACCGCGGCGGACGAGGGCGCCCTCGGCATCGTGATCGGCGGCTCCGGCAACGGCGAGCAGATCGCCGCGAACAAGGTCAAGGGCGTACGGGCGGCCCTGGCGTGGAGCGAGGAGACGGCGGCGCTGGGCCGCCAGCACAACGACGCCAACGTGATCGCGGTGGGCGCGCGCATGCACACCCGGGACGAGGCGACGAAGTTCGTCGAGACCTTCCTGAGCACCCCGTTCTCCGGTGACGAGCGCCACATCCGCCGGATCGACATGCTCGCCGCCTACGAGACGACGGGCGACCTCCCGCCCATCCCCCCGCACCACCCGCAGCAGTAGCGCCGTCAGGACCCTCCCCCGACCCCGACGCGCGGGCCTCGGGGGAGGGCGCCGCGGAGCCCGGACCGGGCCGGGCCCCTCGGCCGACGCGTGGAAGGACACCCCCGTGCCGGAAGGCCACACGATCCACCGGCTGGCCGAGGACTACGCCGCCGCCTTCACCGCCGGCACCCCCCTGAGCGTCACCAGCCCCCAGGGCAAGTTCGCCGACGCCGCCGCCCTCCTCGACCGCACGCCGCTGCACACCACCGACGCCCACGGAAAGCACCTGTTCCTCGGCTTCGGCGACCCCGGGCCGGAACACGCCGAGTGGGTCCACATCCACCTCGGCCTCTTCGGCAAGGTCACCTTCGGCCCGGCCCCGGCGCCGCCGCCCACGGACACCGTCCGGCTCCGCCTCGCCGACGCCACCTCGTACGTCGACCTGCGCGGCCCCACCACCTGCGCCCTGATCACGGACGGCGAGAAGCGGGCGGTCCACGACCGCCTCGGCCCCGACCCGCTCCGCCCGGACGCCGACCCGGCCCTCGCGTACCGCAGGATCGGCCGCAGCCGTACGACGATCGCCGCCCTTCTCATGGACCAGAAGGTCATCGCGGGCGTGGGCAACGTCTACCGCGCCGAGGTCCTCTTCCGGCACCGGATCGACCCGTACCGCGCGGGCCGGGACGTCACCCCGGCCGAGTGGGACGCCGTCTGGGCCGACCTGGTCGCGCTGATGCGCGAGGGCGTCCGCCTCAACCGCATCGACACCGTCCGCCCCGAACACACCCCGGAGGCGATGGGGCGCCCGCCGCGCGTCGACGACCACGGCGGCGAGGTGTACGTCTACCGCCGGGCCCGTCTGCCCTGCCACATCTGTGGGGGCGAGATCCGCACCGCCGACCTCGCCGCCCGCAATCTGTTCTGGTGTCCCGCCTGCCAGCGCCGCTGACGCTCAGAAACCGTGCGGCAGCCACGGCGCCGGGTCGCTCCCGAACGCCAGGGACGCCTCCGCCAGCGCGCCCCGCCGCAGCTCGTCCACCCGGCCGGCCGCCGCGAGCGCCGTGAGGCTCACCCCGCCCAGATACGCCGCACCCAGCTCCCGTATGGACAGGGCGAGATCGGCCCGGTCCTCCGTACGCTCGCAGGACGCGCCCTTCGCGTCACCGGTCAGCCGCCAACGCCCCGTGTTCCAGGGGCAGAAGGCGTCCTCCACCTCGAACACGACGTCCACCGGCGCCCGGTACGTCCGCGCCTGGAGCGCCGCGCCGACGTCGACGAGCCGTACGTACAGCGAGTCCCGTGTCTCCGGACGGCACCGGCGGATGTCGGACACCATGTACTGCCAGCCCTCGTCGACCGGCCGTCCCCGTGCCACCAGGGACGACGTCAGGTCGATGCCGAACAGGAACCGCCACAGCGCCGCACCGGCCGCCGGATCCAGCGCGGCCAGATCGCTCAGCAGCACCGTGCCGTCGGCCCCGGCGGCGCTCCAGCCCGGCTTCACCCGGAACCGCGCGTACCCGACCGTCTCACCGGCCCGCTCGGCGACCACGCACTGCAGCGGTGACGCCCCGCCCCGCTCGCCCGGCGAATCGAGCAGACCCTGCCGCTCCCAGCCGGGCCGGCGCGCGAGCATCCCGGGCCGCCCCGGGACGAGTCGGGCGTACACCGCCTCACACGCGTCGAGTACGTCGGCAGGGACCGCGTACCGCAGCCGTACGTCGTCCGTACCGGGCGGAACGGACAGCGCCGTACGGCTCGTGTCGATCTCGGCGTTCACCTGGAACGCGGCCGCGGCGTAGCCGAACCGGCCGTAGATCGCCGGCTCGGACGCCGTGAGCACCGCCAGCGGCTCCCCCCAGGACCGCACGTCGTCCAACTGCCGCCGCATCATCGACCTCAGCACCCCGCGCCGCCGGTGCGTGGCGGCCACGCTGACGCCCGTGATGCCCGCGGCCGGCACGGACTCACCGCCGGGAACGGTCAGCCGGAACGAGAACGCGCCCGCCGTCCCCACGCACTCGTCGCCGTCCCAGAACCCCAGGAAACGGTCGAACTCGGTGAGAGCGTTCCACAGTTCGCGTTCCTCGTCCGCCTCCGGCACCCCACCGAACGCGCGGATCAGGTTCGCGTACCACTTGTCCCAGTCGTCCGGCTGTAGCACGCGAAGTCCGGTTGCGGGGTCCGCCTGTTCAATCGCCATGGACCATGCCTACCAGGGCCGTGCGGGACGAGCGAGACAATTTCTTCCGCGCGGCCCCACGACGGCGTCCGGTGAAGTTCACTGTGAAGTCCGCCCCCGGCAAGGGGACAACCAGGACCTCCCGTGCCAAGTGGCCGGTCCGATGGATAGGGTCCCGAACTAATGGCAGCAGGACGAGAGCGGCGCGCGGAAGCCGACACGTTCACGGCCCGGTTGAAGAAGCAGTGGCACCGGGCCCGCGTCGGCATGCGCCGGAGCGCGGTCGACTACTTCCGCGGGGACGGTTCCGACTGGGTCGCGCTCGCCGGACTGCTCCTCACCATCCCGCTGATCACGGCAGGGACGCTCACCAACTCCGTGTGGTGCGCGCCCGCCGCACTGGTCCTCCCGATCGTCGTCGGCGGCCTGCTGCTGCGCCCGGCGAGCCTGCTCGGCCTGTACGCCGCCGCGGCGACCGCGCTGATCGTGGAGTCGGTGCGGCTCGGCCCCTACACCGAGGGCGCGGCCCGCGTCACCCCCGGCGTGGTCCTCACCGTCGCCGCCTGCGGTTTCTTCGGGCTGCTCGTCGCCCAGTTCCGCAGCCGGGTCGGCGTGCCCTGGCGGCGCGGCGGCACCATGCTGTTCGACCTGCGCGAACGCATCCGGGTGCAGAGCAAGCTGCCGAAGCTGCCGGACGGCTGGCACCGTGAGATGGCCCTGCGCCCGGCCGGCGGACAGTCGTTCTCGGGCGACTTCGTGGTCGCGGCCCGCACCAACGGCGGGCGCACCCTGGAGGTCGTGCTGACCGACGTCTCCGGCAAGGGCATGGACGCCGCCTCACGCGCCCTGCTGCTCTCCGGTGCCTTCGGCGGGCTCCTCGGCAGCCTCCCGCCGCACGCCTTCCTGCCGGCCGCCAACGGCTACCTGCTGCGCCAGGACTGGGACGAGGGCTTCGCCACCTCCATCCACCTGGTGCTCGACCTGGACTCCGGCGACTACGAGCTCTACTCCGCCGGGCACCCGCCGGGCCTCCAGCTCAGCGCGGGCAGCGGCCGCTGGGAGGAGAAGGCGGCCGACGGCCCGCTGCTGGGCGTGTACGACGGGGCCCAGTTCGACTCGGTGAAGGGCACGCTGCGCTCCGGGGACGTGCTGATGCTGTTCACGGACGGCCTGGTGGAGACCTCCGACCGGGACATCGTGGAGGGCATCGACCGCCTCACCGGCGAGGCCGACCGCTACGTCGCCGGCGGCTTCCACGGAGCCGCCTGGCACCTCATCGAGGCGGTCGCCAAGGACGTCAACGACGACCGGGCCCTGCTGCTCATCTCCCGGGAGGGCCCGACGGCCGCGGCGGCCCGCTGACCCGTGCACACTGGGCGGGTGACCGAGACGACACCGCCCGCCCCGCTGTCCCTGGCCGAGGTCGAGGCCACCGCCCGCGCCGCGCACGCCGGCCAGAGGGACAAGGCGGGCCGGCCGTACGCCGAACACCTCCGGGCCGTCGCCGAGGGGGTACGGGCCCGCGGCGGCGACGACGAGCAGATCGCGGCGGCCTGGCTGCACGACGCCGTCGAGGACGACAAACTGTCGCAGCGGTGGCTGGAGGAGGCGGCGCTGGCCCGGCGGACCAAGGACATCGTCCTCGCGGTCACCAAACGGTCCGGGGAGCCCTCCGAGGCGTACGCGGCGCGCATCCTCGCCACACCCGGCGCGCTGCTGGTCAAGGAGGCGGACCTGGCGCACAACGCCGACCCGGCCCGCCTCGCCGTACTGGACGCACCGACCCGCACACGACTGACCGAGAAGTACACGCGGATGCGCACGCTTCTCGGTCTCGTGGCGGGGGAGGGGGACTCCTAGGCGGGGACCTTCTCGCGGGTTTCCCGCTTCTGCTGCCGCTGGCGTTCGCGGGCCTGCTCCGCGGCGTCCCGCTTGAACGCCCACTCCATCCTCGGCTCCATCACGAACCGGAACACCCGCCGCACGGGGGCGGTGCACAGCAGCGTCACCAGGACCGCCGCCAGGACGCTCACGGCGATCTCACCGAGCGGCCGGTGCAGTACGGAGTGGTCGAACCAGCCCTGGTAGTCGCCGGCCTTGACCACGAAGCCGTGCAGCAGATAGCCGTACAGCGTGCCCGCGCCGAGCGCCGTGAACCACAGGTGGCGGCCCGGCACCCAGGCGAAGAAGCAGGCGGTCAGCAGCAGCGAGCAGCCGAACATCGCCAGCACCATGACCGGGCCGGCCCACCACGGCGCGCCCAGCTCCTGCGCGGCGTCACGGTGGTAGAACCACGCGGTGTTCATCCGCGGCACCGCCCACCAGCCGAAGGCCAGCGCCGCCGCGAACACCGGCACCGCCGCGATCCGTACCGACCGGCGGCGCACCAGGTGGAAGTGCTCCGGCTTCATGCACAGACCGAGCACGAAGTACGGCAGGAACTGCAGCACGCGCTGCAGGTCGAGGTCGTCGCCGATCCCGGGGGTGACACTGGCCAGCACGGCGATGCCGAGGGCCAGCGGCAGCGGGTGCCGTACCGCGTTCCAGATCGGCGTGGTCAGCCGCCACACGAACAGCGCGACCAGGAACCAGGTCAGGTACCAGGGGTCGAGCAGGCTGATCTCCTGCTCCGGGGCGTTGTCGACGACCCGCCGGAACAGGGGGTAGGCGGTCTCGAACACGATGTACGGCACGGCGACGCCGGTGATCAGCCGGCGCAGCCGGTCGGGCCGCATGTCGAAACTGCGAGAGAAGAAGCCGGAGATGATGATGAAGGCCGGCATGTGGAACGAGTACACGACCGTGTACGCCGCCTCCAGGACCCGGCTGTCGCCCTTGAGGGGTTCCCAGGCGTGGCCGACCGCCACCAGCACGATCGCCAGGTACTTGGCGTTGTCGAAGAACGCGTCGCGCTGCCTGCCGGACGGCGCCGGCCGGTCGCCGCTCCGGCTCTTCGTGCGTGGGCTCGGCACTCCGGGCGCCGGCGACTGTGCCGGGGGGAGCGGCGTTCTGCGGTTGCCGTACGGTCGCTGCGAGTTCGTCACTGACCCTCCCGGCGGGGACTCGGGGAGTCGATCGGTGAGCTCGCTGCGCTTGCGGGGGACGAGGCAGCGTGGAACATCTGAGGCACCCTAGCGTTGTCCGCGAGATTTCGTAAAACGCCCGACGTCGTTCCTGGTATTGGGCTCGGGTACCCCGGATCGGGGAAAGTGCGCGACGCGGTCGGTGTGATGGTCAACACGCTGTGGATATAAAGGGCTTGTTCGTCGCCCGGGTCGACCTTGTCGTGATTGTTCCGGATTGAGTCACGCATAAGACCAGCAGGCGACTCCGGTGATATGTCCAGCTTCGGCATGTTTTTCCCGTAACGCGCGAAGGTCTGCCGGAACGGCTGCGGCGACAATTCGAATTAGCTGCGAACGCGTTGTGTGGAGACGGAAACGATCCGGTTGAATTCCCTGTGCGGGTGTTCTCTCGAATTGTCGTACGACATGGCGCCGTCGGCCCGCGCGGACGGCCGCGCAGGGGTGGGGCCGACCACGCCGGGACGGATGATGCGTCAGCCGCCGCATAGGGCGGCCGTGTTGGTGGCACGATGGTTCTGGCGGGGTGCGCGGGGTCGCGTCGCCCGGGCCGGGGAAGCGGAACCGACCGAGGGTGTGATCAGTTGTGGCCATTTCACTGTCTGTGGTGCTGCTGTTGGCGATCATCCTGGTGGTGCTGATGAGAAGCGGCTCCATCAAGGCCGGGCCGGCGATCGTCGCCGTCCTCTTCGGCTTCTTCCTCGCCTCCACCGGCATGGCCGACGACATCCAGCGTTTCCTGGACTCGATAGCCGAGATGATCAACTCCATCAGCTTCTGACCCCGCCCGCCCCCGCGCGGAAACGATCCGGGCCGACCCGGGAACCACTTCTCGGCCCTGCCGCCCGCCCCGTCCGCTTCAGCCGCCCGACACCGCGAACAGTGCCACCGGCAGCGCGACCGGACCGCCCACGGCGAAGAACCCGCCGAGGACGCGCGGGAAGCCCGGAGGCACGGCCCGGGCGTCCGCCCGGCTTCCGGCTTTCTCCCCGAGCCCGCGGGTGATCAAGGAGTAAAAGCGGACGGACGCCTTCCTGGTCACCGGTGCTCCTCCGCCGACGAGCGCGATCAAACCCTGGATCAACAGGAAGGGAGCGGGCCCGGCTCCGGTCCGGTCGGCGAGAGTCGGCATGCCCGGATCTTCCGGATGGCGGTCGACCAGGTCAAGGGAAGAGCGCGCCGGGGACACGACCGGCTGATCGGGACCCCGGAAAACGATCAGGGCCAGATGGAGGAATGATCCTCCGACCTGGCCCTGAGCCGTACAGAGCGGGCGACGGGAATCGAACCCGCGTAGCTGGTTTGGAAGATCGCGTAACCGGATCTGCGCTGACCGGGCGAGGCCCTGACCTGCGCACTTCTGTCGGGCTTGCCGAGGTTCCCCGTTGCTCCCCGCCCGTAGCCGTCCCATCGGGCACGCAGGGGGCACAGGTGCCCGTCTCGCGCGCTCCCGGCTCGCTGGCGGATCTTCTCGCATCAAGGCCGTTCGGGACCGCAGCGGGCCAACCCGGGCCTCGGTCCGGGCTTGCAAACGGTACCCAGGTACAGGTTTACCGTCGGAGGTGTCCCCACCTGTGCGGGGCGTGACGACGGGAGTAATGCGGTGAGCGATTTGGCATGGGTTCCGCAGTCCTGCACGCTGCCCACCGAAGAACGGTCCTTGCGGGTCGCTGAGTGGGACGCGTTGTTTTCCGAGCATCTGCGGTTTCTGTCTCGCCCCCAGCCTCTACACCTGCGGCTTGACCTGGCGGGCGGGCCGAGCGTCGAGGATCGGGTCCGGAACCTGGTGGAGCGCGAGAGCGGCTGCTGTTCCTTCTTCACCTTCACGACCACTCCCGGCGAGGACCTGGTCCAGCTGGATATTTCGGTGGACGAGCCGCATGCGGCGGTACTGGACGCCCTCGCCGTCGTCCTGGCCGTGCTCGCCGCCGGAACGTGGTGGCTCGGCCGGCGCCGCCGTCCCTGCTCCTGCTCGCAGGAAACCGCTGGCGAGGGGGCGTGCGGTTGTCAGGCGTCCAAGAATCCCCTGGAGATCACCGGCAAGGGCCGTAGGTAGGGTCAGCCGGCATGACCGTCGCTCGTTCCGTTGCCCTGTTCGTCGTTGCCGCCCTCTTCGAAATCGGGGGCGCGTGGCTCGTCTGGCAGGGTATTCGCGAGCACAAGGGCTGGATCTGGGTCGGTGCTGGCGTCATCGCTCTCGGCCTCTACGGGGTCGTGGCGACCTGGCAGAGCGACGACAACTTTGGCCGCATCCTCGCGGCCTACGGCGGCATCTTTGTCGCCGGGTCGATCGCCTGGGGCATGATCGCCGATGGCTACCGCCCCGACCGCTGGGACATCACGGGCGCCCTGGTGTGCCTCGCCGGGATGGCTGTGATCATGTACGCCCCGCGTAGCCACTGACCACGCCAACAGTCCCTACTGAGGTCGGCGGAGCGGCTTTGGGCGGGAGCTGCTTCGGGGCGAGTGATCATGGCCCCGTAAGCTTCCGGCGCGCCGGGCAGTCCGTGGACCAGACCGAGCGCACGACCGGACAGGGAACGGCCAGCCAGGGCCAGGCGGAGGAATGATCCTCCGACCTGGCCCTGGGCCATCAAGAGCGGGCGACGGGAATCGAACCCGCGTAGCTAGTTTGGAAGACTAGGGCTCTACCATTGAGCTACGCCCGCACGGAGCGCGCCGCGCGTCGGTGAGCGCGGCACTGACAGGCATCGTAGCGGGTCGTACGCCCTCGTCGCACACCCCGTTTCCGGCCCGCCCCCGGCGCCGCACCGCGCCCGTGAAACGCGGCGGCCGTTCCGCCCGGGTGCATGTACCCTACGTCTCGCACCAGACGGGGTGTGGCGCAGCTTGGTAGCGCGTCCGCTTTGGGAGCGGAAGGCCGTGGGTTCAAATCCCGCCACCCCGACCAGCCACCTGCCTCATGCGGCGATGATCGCCTTTTGGGTGCCGCAGTCGCTGCCGTTACTATGCAAGCTGCACGCCCGTGTGTCTCTGACGTCCTCCGGGCGGCGAATCGGCCGGACCGTTCTGGTCCCGGCAGAACCCGAGAAGTCAGCCACCAAGGAGACCGAACCGTGAAGAGCGCCGTGGAGACCCTGAACCCGACCCGGGTTCGGCTCACTGTCGAGGTGCCCTTCGAGGAGCTCAAGGACAGCCTCGACGCGGCGTACAAGAAGATCAACCAGCAGGTCACGGTGAAGGGCTTCCGCAAGGGCAAGGTCCCGGCCCGGGTCATCGACCAGCGCTTCGGCCGCGGTGCGGTGCTGGAGGAGGCCGTCAACGACGCCCTCCCGAAGTTCTACACCGACGCGGTCAACGAGGCGGAGCTGAACCCGCTGGGCCAGCCCGAGGTCGACATCACGGAGCTGAAGGACGGCGAGACGCTGAACTTCACCGCCGAGGTCGACATCCGCCCGGCCATCGAGATCCCGGACTACTCCGGCATCGAGGTCGAGGTCGACGCCGTCGAGGTCACCGACGAGGACGTCGAGAAGTCGGTCGAGCAGCTCCGCGAGCGCTTCGCCTCCACCTCCCCGGTGGAGCGCGCCGCCGAGGACGGCGACGTCGTCACCGTCGACCTGGAGGCCAAGGTCGACGGCGAGGTCCTCGAGGACGGCGTCGCCAGCGGCGTGTCGTACACCATCGGCTCCGGCGAGCTGCTGGACGGCATCGACGACGCCGTGACGGGTCTGGAGGCCGGTGGCGAGGCCACCTTCACCTCCGAGCTCAAGGGCGGCTCGGCGGCCGGCAAGGAGGCCGAGGTCACCGTCAAGGTGTCCCAGGTCGCCGCCCGTGAGCTGCCGGAGCTGGACGACGAGTTCGCCCAGCTCGCGTCCGAGTTCGACACCCTCGAGGAGCTGAAGGCGGACAGCCGCAAGCGCCTGGAGAACATGAAGCAGTACGACCAGGCCACGCAGGCCCAGGAGCGCGTCCTGGAGAAGCTGCTCGAGCTGGTCGAGGTCCCGGTCCCCGAGAAGCTGCTCGAGGACGAGATCAACACCCGCAAGCACAACCTCGAGCACCACCAGCTCGGCCAGATGGGCCTCGACCTCGCGAAGTACCTGGAGATCCAGGGCAAGACCGAGGAGGAGTTCGAGACCGAGACCCGCGAGGCCGCGGTCAAGGGCATCAAGACCCAGTTCGTGCTCGACGAGCTCGTCAAGCAGGAGAAGCTCAACGTCAACCAGGAGGAGCTCACCGAGCACCTCATGCGGCGCGCCGCCTCCTCCGGCATGTCCCCCGACCAGTTCGCCCAGGCCGTCGTCGAGCAGGGCCAGGTCCCGCTCCTCGTCGGCGAGGTCGCCCGCGGCAAGGCCCTGGCCTCCGTGGTCGAGAAGGCCACGGTCAAGGACACCAACGGCGAGATCGTCGACCTCGAGGACGAGGAAGAGGACGAGGCCACCGAGGCCGAGGGCACCGAGCAGGCCGAGGCCGCCGAGGCCCCGGCCGAGGAGAAGACCGAGGGCTGACCCTCGCGTCACCTCTGACGTGATCACCGGGGCCCCGGAGTGTCGCACACTCCGGGGCCCCGGTGTCTGGCGCCGAGGGCAGCCGACCCGGGGGAGCGGGAGCGTGCCGGTGCGCGGCTCCGCCACGCGGGCGCGACCGGCCGCCCACAGGTCGCGGCCGCCCGCAAACCGAACAGGCGCCCCTCTACGCCCCCGGCGAACACCCCGGTTACCGGGATTCCCTGGCGGAGTCGCCGCGTTAGGGTCCTTGAATACCAGGGGACGTGAGTCACCGAATACGGCTCCGCCCCCGTAGGGACACGTGAGACGGCCCGGCGCCGTCGTAAGACGAGCAGGTGGATACGTGACGAATCTGATGCCCTCAGCCGCCGGCGAGCCCTCCATCGGTGGTGGCCTCGGCGACCAGGTCTACAACCGGCTGCTCGGCGAGCGGATCATCTTCCTCGGCCAGCCGGTCGACGACGACATTGCCAACAAGATCACCGCACAGCTGCTGCTCCTTGCCTCCGACCCGGACAAGGACATCTACCTGTACATCAACAGCCCCGGCGGCTCCATCACGGCCGGCATGGCGATCTACGACACCATGCAGTACATCAAGAACGACGTGGTGACGATCGCCATGGGCCTGGCGGCCTCCATGGGCCAGTTCCTGCTGAGCGCGGGCACGCCCGGCAAGCGCTTCGCGCTGCCGAACGCCGAGATCCTGATCCACCAGCCCTCCGCCGGTCTCGCCGGCTCGGCCTCGGACATCAAGATCCACGCCGAGCGGCTGCTGCACACCAAGAGGCGCATGGCCGAGCTCACGGCCCAGCACACCGGCCAGACGATCGAGCAGATCACCCGCGACTCGGACCGCGACCGCTGGTTCGACGCCTTCGAGGCCAAGGAGTACGGCCTCATCGACGACGTCATGACGACGGCCGCCGGTATGCCGGGCGGCGGCGGCACCGGGGCCTGAGCGGCCTCACGGGGCCCTCGTGGCCCCGTGGACGCCCCCGGGCCCCCAGGGGCCCGGTACGAAGCCCCAGCAGCCCCAGCCGACCGCCTCAGCCCCTTTCAGGAGACACCGTGAACAGCTTCCCCGGCAGTGGCCTGTACGACCGCACGCCCGCCGCCTCCGAGGGCCGGTACACCGGCCCCTCGGCCGAATCCCGCTACGTCATCCCGCGCTTCGTCGAGCGCACCTCCCAGGGCATCCGCGAGTACGACCCGTACGCGAAGCTCTTCGAGGAGCGCGTGATCTTCCTCGGCGTCCAGATCGACGACGCCTCGGCCAACGACGTGATGGCGCAGCTGCTGTGCCTGGAGTCGATGGACCCCGACCGGGACATCTCGGTCTACATCAACAGCCCCGGCGGCTCCTTCACCGCGCTCACGGCGATCTACGACACGATGCAGTACGTGAAGCCGGACGTCCAGACGGTCTGCATGGGCCAGGCGGCCTCCGCCGCCGCCGTCCTGCTGGCCGCCGGCACGCCCGGCAAGCGCATGGCGCTGCCGAACGCGCGCGTGCTGATCCACCAGCCGTACAGCGAGACCGGCCGCGGTCAGGTCTCCGACCTGGAGATCGCCGCCAACGAGATCCTCCGGATGCGGAGCCAGCTGGAGGACATGCTGGCCAAGCACTCCACCCGGCCCCTCGACAAGATCCGCGAGGACATCGAGCGCGACAAGATCCTCACGGCCGAGGACGCGCTGGAGTACGGCCTGATCGACCAGATCATCTCCACCCGGAAGATGGACAATTCCAGCCTGCGCTGACGCGGGACGGGGTGTGACGTCTGTCGCCCCTTGGCACGGTTTGGCACGGTCCACGTCAAAGTGAACCGTGCCAAGGGGGGCCCGAACGGGGGGCTCGGCAAGGTACCGTCGGACATAAGGCAGCACCAGGAGCCGCCGGACGCCCGCGTCCGCGACTCCCAGGCGAAGGGGAAGCACACCGTGGCACGCATCGGTGACGGCGGCGATCTGCTCAAGTGCTCGTTCTGCGGCAAGAGCCAGAAGCAGGTCAAGAAGCTCATCGCAGGGCCCGGTGTGTACATCTGCGACGAGTGCATCGACCTCTGCAACGAGATCATCGAGGAAGAGCTCGCCGAGACCAGCGAGGTCCGCTGGGAGGAGCTTCCCAAGCCCCGCGAGATCTACGAGTTCCTCGAGGGGTACGTCGTCGGGCAGGAGTCCGCCAAGAAGGCCCTCTCCGTCGCCGTGTACAACCACTACAAGCGCGTCCAGGCCGGCGAGAACGGCGGCGCCCAGGGCCGTGACGACGCCATCGAGCTGGCGAAGTCCAACATCCTCCTGCTGGGTCCCACGGGCTCCGGCAAGACCCTGCTGGCCCAGACCCTGGCCCGCATGCTGAACGTCCCGTTCGCGATCGCCGACGCCACGGCGCTCACGGAGGCGGGATACGTCGGCGAGGACGTCGAGAACATCCTGCTGAAGCTGATCCAGGCGGCCGACTACGACGTCAAGAAGGCCGAGACCGGGATCATCTACATCGACGAGATCGACAAGGTCGCCCGGAAGAGTGAAAACCCGTCGATCACCCGTGACGTCAGCGGTGAGGGCGTACAGCAGGCCCTGCTGAAGATCCTCGAAGGCACCACGGCCTCCGTCCCGCCGCAGGGCGGCCGCAAGCACCCGCACCAGGAGTTCATCCAGATCGACACGACGAACGTGCTGTTCATCGTGGGCGGCGCCTTCGCCGGACTGGAGAAGATCATCGAGGGTCGGGCCGGCGCCAAGGGCATCGGCTTCGGCGCGACGATCATCTCCAAGCAGGAGCGGGAGTCCAAGGACCAGTTCGAGGAGGTCATGCCGGAGGACCTGGTCAAGTTCGGCATGATCCCCGAGTTCATCGGCCGGCTCCCCGTCATCACCTCGGTCCACAACCTCGACCGCGAGGCCCTGCTCCAGATCCTCGTCGAGCCGCGCAACGCACTGGTGAAGCAGTACCAGCGCCTCTTCGAACTCGACGGTGTGGAGCTGGACTTCGAGCGCGAGGCGCTGGAGGCCATCGCCGACCAGGCCATCCTCCGCCAGACCGGCGCCCGCGGCCTGCGCGCCATCATGGAGGAGGTCCTCCAGGGCGTGATGTACGAGGTCCCGTCCCGCAAGGACGTCGCCCGCGTGGTCATCACGGCCGACGTGGTCCTGTCCAACGTCAACCCGACCCTGATCCCGCGCGACGCCCGCGGCCGGGGCTCCGGGGAGCAGAAGACGGCATAACGGCGGACGCGCGAAAGGGGCCCCAGCGAAGTAGCTGGGGCCCCTTCTTTGCTCACGGTGGTGGAAGGTGATCGATTTCTCGCTGATTTTCAAACCGATCCGGACATGCCCGCCAGAGCCTCCGGTGGCATGTGCATCTCACGTGTTCGGCTCGTTGCCGACAAGATTGACCATCTTGTCCCGAGGGAAACGGGAGACGGAACATGAAGTTGAAGCGTGTATTGACAGCGTTGGCCGTGACAGCGGCCGCAGGGGTACTGCCTCTGGCTATGGCCACGCCGGCCAGTGCCTACGGACCCTCTTACTGTGAAAGGTACATTGCTTCGAAGGACTATCTCGTCGGCCCGAAGGTGAAGGGTGCCTGCAAGTACGCGGGCAACTCCGCGACCGCACCCATATGCAGTTCAGGGCTGATCAACTCCGGCGTGAGGGACAATTACGCGATACAGGCGTGCCGGGCAGTCTGAGGGACCCCGGTTGCCGCAGAGTGAGAGGGGGCTCGGGCAAAGCCTGGGCCCCCTCCTGTGCTCTGGTGTGTCCGCCGAGCGTCAGGCCTTGACGCGCACATCCTTGCGGAACTTGGCGGTCAGCTCGGCGGCCTTCTCCAGGTCGGCGGGCTTGCCGGCCATGACGTCGGCCATCACCGTGTTGATGATGACGCCCACCGTGCTGTGGTCACCCCAAATACACACCGGCATGTTGATCTCCGAAGGTCCGGAGGCCACGTCACCCGATGAGGCATCACTGTTCTTGACCTTGATCGCCTGGCACTTCAGGACAGCACCGTCCAGAGCGCTCGGCTTGAAGTCCTCCGGGCTGCCGACGAGCTCGCCCTCGGTCTCCTTGTCCTCGGAGGCGTTCTTCTCCATCTCCCCGAACATGGCGTCGACGACCTTCTCCGGATCGTCGATCTCGCCGTAGACACCCATGAACTGGACCATCGTCATGGCGAGCGGATTGTTCTCGTCCCCGGCCTGGTAGACCGCGTTGACGTTCTTGGCGTTCTTGACGCCGTTCTTCTCGGCTTCCTTCAGGTCGTTCTCGTCGAAGCCGTCACTGTCCGCGGCGTCGCCCTTCTTGTACTCGCCGCCGAGTACGGTCGCCGGAGTCGTCAGCTTGTGCGGGCCGTCGTCTGCGATGTCCGAGCCGCCGGCTCCCCCGCCGATCACGAAGTACGCGCCCACGCCGATGGCCGCCACGACCGCCACCGCGCCGATGATGATGCCGGCCTTCTTGCCGCCGCCGCCGGAGGCCGGGGGCTGGGGCGGCATGCCGTACTGGGGCTGGCCGTAGGGCGGCTGCTGGCCGTACGGGGGCTGCTGCGGCGGGACGCCGGGCTGGCCGGGCTGCTGCGGGTAGCCGTAGCCGGGCTGGCCGGGCGGGGGAGCCTGCTGGGGGTAGCCGTAGCCGGGCTGCGGGGCCTGCGGCTGCTGGCCGTAAGGACCCGGCTGGCCGTACGGCCCGGGCTGCTGCGGTTGCTGCCCGCCGTACGGGCCCGGCTGGTTGTAACTCATGACGGGGTTCCCCCTCCAGATGCTTGTGCGTTGCTGACATCCTGACTCAGGAGTGACCGGTTCAGGCCAGCGGGGGTCGCACCGTTACAGAGGAAACGCGTTTCGGGACAGGCCCGTGACGCCTCTAAACTGAGCCCCGTGACCGAGAACGCTCAGCAGGAGCCATCAGCGCCCACGACCGAACTGCCGACCCAGTACGCGCCGGCCGATGTAGAGGGGCCGCTGTACGAGCGCTGGGTGGAGCGCGGTTACTTCGAGGCGGACGCGGGGAGTGAGAAGCCGCCGTTCACCGTCGTCATCCCGCCGCCGAACGTCACCGGCAGCCTGCACCTCGGGCACGCGTTCGAGCACACGCTCATCGACGCGCTCACCCGCCGCAAGCGCATGCAGGGCTTCGAGACGCTGTGGCAGCCCGGCATGGACCACGCCGGCATCGCCACGCAGAACGTCGTCGAGCGGGAGCTCGGCAAGGAGGGCAAGTCCCGCCACGACCTCGGCCGCGAGGCGTTCGTCGAGCGCGTCTGGCAGTGGAAGGGCGAGTCCGGCGGCCAGATCTCCGGCCAGATGCGCCGCCTCGGCGACGGCGTCGCCTGGACGCGTGAGCGCTTCACCATGGACGAGGGCCTGTCGAGGGCCGTCCAGACCATCTTCAAGCGGCTCTACGACGACGAGCTGATCTACCGCGCCGAGCGCATCATCAACTGGTGCCCGCGCTGTCTGACCGCGATCTCCGACATCGAGGTCAACTACCAGGACGACGACGGCGAGCTCGTCTCCATGAAGTACGGCGACGGGGACGACACCATCGTCGTCGCCACCACCCGCGCGGAGACGATGCTCGGTGACACGGCCGTCGCCGTCCACCCCGAGGACGAGCGCTACAAGCACCTCGTCGGCAAGCTCGTCAAGCTGCCGCTGACCGACCGTTCCATCCCGGTCGTCGCCGACGAGCACGTCGACCCCGAGTTCGGCACGGGTGCCGTCAAGGTCACCCCGGCGCACGACCCGAACGACTTCGAGATCGGCCGGCGCCACGACCTGCCCGCCATCACCGTCATGGACGAGCACGCCGTCATCACCGCCCACGGCCCCTTCCAGGGCCTGGACCGGCTCGAGGCCCGCTCCGCCATCGTCGCCGCGCTGCGCGCCGAGGGCCGGATCGTCGCCGAGAAGCGGCCGTACGTCCACTCGGTCGGCCACTGCTCGCGCTGCAGCACCACCGTCGAGCCGCGGCTGTCCATGCAGTGGTGGGTCAAGGTCGGCCCGCTGGCGAAGGCGGCGGGCGACGCGGTCCGTGACGGACGCGTCAAGATCCACCCGCAGGAGATGGAGAAGCGGTACTTCGACTGGGTCGACAACCTCCACGACTGGTGCATCTCGCGGCAGTTGTGGTGGGGCCACCGCATCCCGGTCTGGTACGGGCCCAGCGGCGAGGTCGTCTGCGTCGGACCGGACGACGAGGCGCCGACCGGCGAGGGCTGGCACCAGGACACCGACGTCCTCGACACCTGGTTCTCCTCGGGCCTGTGGCCGTTCTCCACGCTCGGCTGGCCCGAACGGACCGAGTCGCTCGCGAAGTTCTACCCGAACTCCGTCCTGGTCACCGGCTACGACATCCTCTTCTTCTGGGTCGCCCGGATGATGATGTTCGGCCTCTACGCGATGGACGGCACCCCGCCGTTCCACACCATCGCCCTGCACGGCATGGTCCGCGACCAGTTCGGCAAGAAGATGTCGAAGTCCTTCGGCAACGCGGTCAACCCGCTGGACTGGATGGACAAGTACGGCTCCGACGCCCTGCGCTTCACGCTCGCCCGCGGCGCCAACCCCGGCGTCGACGTGCCGATCGGCGAGGACTGGGTCCAGGGCTCCCGCAACTTCGCCAACAAGATCTGGAACGCCACCCGTTTCGCGCTGATGAACGGCGCGACGGTCGAGGGTCCGCTGCCGGACGCGTCGGAGATGTCGCCGACCGACCGCTGGATCCTGTCCCGGCTGAACTCGGTCGTCGCCGAAGTCGACGCGTACTACGACGACTTCCAGTTCGCCAAGCTGTCGGACGCGCTGTTCCACTTCGCGTGGGACGAGGTCTTCGACTGGTACGTCGAGCTGTCCAAGACGACGTTCCAGGCGGGCGGCGAGCCGGCCGAGGTCAGCAAGCGGGTCCTCGGCGAGGTCCTCGACGTCACGCTCAGGCTCCTCCACCCGGTCGTCCCGTTCGTCACCGAGACGCTGTGGACGACGCTGACGGGGGGCGAGTCGGTCGTCATCGCCGAATGGCCGAACGACAGCGGCTTCCGGGACACCGACGCCGAGCGGGAGATCGGGGCGCTCCAGTCGGTGATCACCGAGGTCCGCCGGTTCCGCGCCGACCAGGGTCTGCAGCCCGGCCAGCGGGTTCCGGCCCGGCTGACCCTCGACGGCACGGCGCTCGCCCCGCACGAGCCGGCCGTCCGGCAGCTGCTGCGTCTCCAGCCGGAGGGGGAGGCGTTCACCGCGACGGCGACCCTTCCGGTGGCGGGCGTCGAGGTCGCGCTGGACCTGTCCGGTGTGATCGACGTCGCCGCCGAGCGGAAGCGACTGGCCAAGGATCTGGCCGCCGCGGAGAAGGAGAAGGCCCAGGCCACGGCGAAGCTCGGCAACGAGGCGTTCCTGGCTAAGGCACCGGACCACGTGGTCGACAAGATCCGCACCCGCCTGGCCAGGGCGGAGGAGGACATCACCCGCATCCGGACCCAGCTGGACCGTCTGCCCGAGGCCTGACGGCCGGCCCGGACAACCCGCGGCCCCCGACCGGCGTCCTCCCGACGCCGGACGGGGGCCGTTCACGCAGCGGCGACTCTCCTGTAACCCGCCCGGGGGACCCTGCGTCTTCGCCCATCGCCAGGCTCATGCCGTCAGGAGCACCCCCACGATGCCCCGAACCGCGCCCCCCACCGCGCTGCCCGCCGAACCGACCGCGCGGGGCGGACCCGGCCGGGACCGGCGGGACGACATCGACCTCCTGCGCGTCATCTGCACCGCCGCCGTCGTGCTGGTGCACGCCTCCGCCGAGTTCCTCGACGCGGGCCACCGTACGACCGGCATCCTCGGCGACTCGGCCGGCCGGTTCGCCGTGCCCGCGTTCTTCGCGATGGCCGGCTGGGCCGCCCTGGCGGGCTCGCCGGTGCGCGGCGAGGCCCAGCTCCTCACCCGGCTCGGACGGATCGTGCGCCCGATGGCGGTGTGGACGGCGGTCTACCTCCTCTGGCAGTACGTGTCCGGGCCGTCCTCGGGCGGCGGCGCGGAGGGGGTGGTGAAGGACGCGCTACGGGCTCTCTTCGGCTCCGTGGAGGCCGCCTTCCACCTCTGGTACCTCTACACCTACGTGCCGATCCTCCTGCTCCTCGGCGTCGCCGTGCTCGTCCTCAAGCAGCGCGCCACGCCCCGCAGGGCGCTGCTGCTGCTCGCCGCGTTCGCCGTCGCGCCGGCGGTCGTCGGGGACGCGCGGACCCTCACCGGGCTGCCGCTGCCCGCCTGGGCCTGGAGCACGTCGCTGTACTCGCTGGGTTACGCGGTGGCGGGCGCCGGCCTGCTCGCCGCCCGGCGGCGCGGCCCGCGCCCGCTGTGGCTCGCGGGCGTGGCGGTCGCGCTCGTCGCCCTCACCCTGTACCAGTTCACCGTGCGGCACCCCGCCGCGTACGGGAGCGCGGCGGTGGCCGCGCTGACCTTCACCGTGCTCGGCGCGGTGGGCGGGGTGCGGGTGCCGGAGAGGGCGCGGGCGGCGCTGGGGCGGCTGTCGGACGCGTCGTTCGGGACGTACCTGGTGCATCTGCTGTTTGTGATGCTGCTGGTCAGGCCCGTCGCGGAAGGGCTGCCGCACGGGTTCCCGGCGCCCGTGGCGCTCGCCGTGACGGCGACGGTCGCCGCCGTGCTGTCCTTCGCCGTGAGCGTCCTGTGGGGCCGGCTGGGGATGCGGAGATGGCTCGGCTGACGCGGGAACCCGGGCCTGTCGGGTGACGTCCGGTCCGCTCCGTAGACTGGGGACCGTGAGCGAGCGCCCAGATTCAGCAGGTCCCGACCCGGACGACACCTTCGACGATTTCGCGGAACTCGTCGAGGAGGAGACCCGCCGCGACCCCGACCTCGCGGTGATCGAGGCCGGCAGCCGCACCCTGCGCACCCAGGGCGGCCCGCCCCGGGCGGACGTGCCCGCCCGCCCCGAGGACCCCGAGGTCGACAAGGCCCTGCGCGAGGTCGAGGCGGAGCTCGCCGGCCGCTGGGGCGAGACCAAGCTGGAGCCCTCGGTCGCCCGCATCGCCGCGCTGATGGACGTCCTGGGCGAGCCCCAGCGCTCGTACCCCTCGATCCACATCACCGGCACCAACGGCAAGACCTCCACCGCCCGCATGATCGAGGCCCTGCTCGGCGCCTTCGAGCTGCGCACCGGCCGGTACACCTCTCCGCACGTCCAGTCGGTCACCGAGCGGATCAGCCTCGACGGGGCGCCGGTCTCCGCCGAGCGGTTCATCGAGACGTACCGGGACATCAAGCCGTACGTCGAGATGGTCGACTCCATGCAGGAGCACCGGCTGTCCTTCTTCGAGGTGCTCACCGGCATGGCGTACGCGGCCTTCGCCGACGCGCCGGTGGACGTGGCGGTCGTCGAGGTCGGCATGGGCGGCAGCTGGGACGCGACGAACGTGATCGACGCCGGTGTCGCCGTGGTGACGCCGATCGACCTCGACCACACCGACCGGCTCGGCACCACGCCCGCGGAGATCGCCGGCGAGAAGGCCGGCATCGTCAAGCGGGACGCGACGGTGATCATGGCCCAGCAGCCGGTGGACGCGGCGCAGGTACTGCTGAAGAAGGCCGTCGAGGTGGACGCGACGGTGGCCCGGGAAGGGCTGGAGTTCGGGGTCGTGGCCCGGCGGGTCGCCGTCGGCGGACAGCTGGTGACGCTGCGCGGACTCGGCGGTGAGTACCCCGAGGTGTACCTCCCGCTGCACGGCGAACACCAGGCCCACAACGCGGCCGTGGCGCTCGCCGCCGTGGAGGCGTTCTTCGGCGTCGGTGCGCAGCACGCCCAGCCGCTCGACAACGACACCGTGCGCAAGGCGTTCGCCGCCGTCGCCTCCCCGGGCCGGCTGGAGGTCGTACGGCGTTCGCCGACCGTCGTCCTGGACGCCGCCCACAACCCGGCGGGCGCGCGGGCGGCGGCCGCCGCGGTCGGGGAGGCGTTCCAGTTCAGCCGGCTCATCGGCGTGGTCGGCGCGAGCGACGACAAGGACGTGCGCGGGCTGCTGGAGGCGTTCGAGCCGGTCTTCGCCGAGGTCGTCGTCACCCAGAACTCCAGCCACCGAGCGATGGACGCCGACGAACTGGCGGGAATCGCCGTCGAGGTGTTCGGTGAGGACCGCGTCCAGGTCGAGCCCCGGCTGCCCGACGCCCTGGAGGCCGCGATCACGCTGGCCGAGGAGGAGGGCGAGTTCGCGGGCGGCGGTGTGCTCGTCACCGGTTCCGTCATCACCGTCGGCGAGGCCCGACTGCTCCTGGGGAGGGGCTGAGATCCCGTGCGTACGCTCTGCGCTTCGACCCTGATCGGCGAGTTCTTCATCATCGGATTCGCCGGACTGGTCGCGATGAAGGACGCGGACCTGTCCACCGGCACGGTGTGGACGGTCTGCGGCATCGCGATGTTCCTGTGCGTGGCCCTGTGCGGGGTGATCACACGGCCCGGCGGGGTGACGCTCGGCTGGGTGCTGCAGATCGCCCTGATCGCCTCCGGTGTCTTCGTCCCGATGATGTTCTTCATGGGCGCGCTCTTCGCGCTGCTGTGGTGGGCCTCGGTGCACTTCGGTCGAAAGGTGGACGAAGCGAAGGCCCGTTTCGCCGCTCAGGCGGGCCGGCCTGACGCTGCGTGACAGATGTCCCGACACGCCCGGTAATCTCGTCCTCCCGCACCACTTCACGCACAAGGAGCTCCGTCGTGACCCAGCGCACCCTCGTCCTCCTCAAGCCCGACGCCGTACGTCGTGGCCTGACCGGCGAGATCATCAGCCGTATCGAGCGCAAGGCCGGCTGGCAGATCACCGCGCTGGAGCTGCGCACCCTGGACCAGGACACGCTGGAGCAGCACTACGGCGAGCACAAGGGCAAGCCGTTCTACGAGCCGCTGGTGGAGTTCATGGCCTCCGGCCCGGTCGTGGCGATGATCGTCGAGGGTGAGCGGGTCATCGAGGGAGTGCGCCAACTGGCCGGTCCCACCGACCCGATCGCCGCCGCGCCGGGTTCGATCCGTGGCGACTTCGGTGTCATCGTCCGGGAGAACCTGATCCACGCCTCCGACTCCGAGGAGTCCGCCGAGCGCGAGGTGAAGATCTTCTTCCCGGGTCGCGCGTGACCCGCGCACCCGGACGTGCGTGAATCTCGCGCATAACGATCACGTCGCGGCCGTGTCCGGCGTGTTTGGTCGCCTGTCGGACGGTCTGGGGGCTTTGCCCCCGGGCCTTTTCTGGCATATGCGTGGCGTTCGGGGGAACGGATGCCCCCGATGGGCCGTCTCCACAAGCAGGGGAAGACGCCATCTGATGACAATGGCGAAGACCCTCGCACGGTGTTCGCGAAGGCGCGTCTACGATGGAAGCCTTCACGTCACCGCACCCACTTCGCCGACCTGAGAAGCTCTCAAAAGCTTGTGGGAAGGCCAGTCGAATCCTGATGGGGAACTCAATGTCGTTCATCGGCCGTGACATGGCTGTCGACCTCGGGACCGCCAACACGCTGGTGTACGTCAGGGGTCGTGGGATCGTACTCAACGAGCCGTCCGTCGTCGCGATCAACACCAACACCGGTGGCATCCTCGCGGTCGGCGCCGAAGCGAAGAAGATGATCGGGCGCACGCCCGGCAACATCGTTGCCGTACGCCCGCTGAAGGACGGTGTCATCGCCGACTTCGAGATCACCGAGCGGATGCTCCGCTACTTCATCCTGAAGATCCACAAGCGACGCTATCTGGCTCGGCCGCGGGTCGTCGTCTGTGTGCCCTCGGGCATCACCGGCGTCGAGCGCCGTGCCGTCATCGAGGCGTCGTCGCAGGCCGGCGCCCGTCAGGTGCACATCATCGAGGAGCCCATGGCCGCCGCCATCGGCTCCGGACTGCCGGTCCACGAGGCCACCGGCAACATGGTGGTGGACATCGGCGGCGGCACCACGGAGGTCGCGGTCATCTCCCTCGGCGGCATCGTCACCGCCCAGTCCATCCGCGTCGCGGGCGACGAGCTGGACAACGCGATCATCCAGCACATCAAGAAGGAGTACTCCCTCCTGCTGGGTGAGCGGACGGCCGAACAGATCAAGATCACGATCGGTTCGGCGTACGACCTGGACGCCGACGAGCACACCGAGATCCGCGGCCGGGACCTCGTCTCCGGACTGCCGAAGACCGTGGTGATCTCCGCCGCCGAAGTGCGCAAGGCGATCGAGGAGCCGGTCAACGCCATCGTGGACGCCGTCAAGACGACCCTCGACAAGTGCCCGCCGGAGCTGTCCGGCGACATCATGGACCGGGGAATCGTTCTGACCGGCGGTGGGGCTCTGCTGCGCGGCCTCGACGAGCGGCTGCGCCGGGAGACGGGCATGCCGATCCACATCGCCGAGGACCCGCTGGACAGCGTGGCGCTCGGTTCCGGCAAGTGCGTCGAGGAGTTCGAGGCGCTTCAGCAGGTGCTCGACGCCCAGCCGCGCAGATGACACGACTCTTCGACACCGCCGTACGGGACGACCTTCTTCCGTACGGCGGATCGTTGATATAGAGGCATAAACTCCCCCATAACGCCTCGAAACGGAAGTGTCTTCGACGCGCTTTCGAAGCACCTCCGAAGCACCTTTGACGCACCTTCGACACACCTGAACAGACCCCCCACCTCATACCCGTTCTCGACGAGGAAGGCACGGCCGCCGCACGTGAGGGACACACGAGAGAGCCGGCTGCTCCTGGTGCTGCTGATCGCCATCGCGTTCGCACTGATCACGGTGGACATCCGCGGCGGGGAGGATTCACCGGTCGACGGTGCCCGGCAGGCCGCGGCGACCGTCTTCGGCCCGATCGAGAACGGCGTGTCCGGCGCGGTCGACCCGATCGGCAACGCCGTCTCCGCCGTCCGCGAGTCCGGCGACCGGCACGACCGGCTCGCCGAACTGGAGCGGGAGAACGCCACGCTCAAGGCCGAACTCGGCAGCGACGACCGCAGCCGCAGCCGCCTCGAGCAGCTCGACAAGCTGCTGAAGGTCTCCGGCCAGGGCCAGTACGGCATCAAGGGCGCCCAGGTCATCGCCATAGGAGCGGCCCAGGGCTTCTCCTGGACCATCACCATCGACGCCGGCGCCGACGACGGCATCGAGCGCGACATGACCGTCCTCAACGGCGACGGACTCGTCGGCCGCGTCACCACCGTCGGCCCCGGCACCGCCACCGTGCTGCTCGCCAGTGACCCCGACTTCACCGTCGGCACCCGCATGGAGGCCACCGACGAACTCGGCTTCGCCTCCGGCCAGGGCGACCGCCCGCTGCGCGTCGAACTCCTCAACGGCAAGGCCGAGATCAAGAAGGGCGACCGCCTGGTCACCTTCGGCTCGCAGGCCGACAAGCCGTTCGTGCCCGGCGTTCCCGTGGGCGTCGTCTCCCGCGTGGACCCCTCCGGCGGCGACCTCACCCGCACCCTCTCCGTCACGCCGTTCGTCAGCTTCAGCAAGCTCGACGTCGTCGGCGTCGTCGTCCAGGCCCCCGAGAAGGACCCGCGCGACACGGTGCTGCCCAAGAAGCCGAAGCCGACCCCGACACCGACCGTGACGGTGACCGTCACCCCCTCCGCCCCTGCCGACGGCCTGAACCAGCAAGAGCAGTAGGAGCTGTCACCCCATGCGCGTCAACCGGATCCTGCTCTCCAGCTCGCTGATCGTCGTCGCCCTGGTGATCCAGGTGAGCGTCCTCGCCCGGCTCCACCTCCCGGGCGCCGTCCCCGACCTGCTGCTGCTGGTCGTCCTCGGCCTCGCCCTGGTCTACGGCCACGTCGGCGGCGCCCTCGTCGGCTTCGCCGCCGGACTCCTCGCCGACCTCGCCCCTCCCGCCGACCACGCCGCCGGGCGCTACGCCCTCGTGCTGTGCGTCATCGGCTACCTCGCCGGACTCGTCAAACCCGAGAGCGGCCAGGTGAGATCGGCGACCGGCCCGATGGTCGTGGTCGTCGCCGCCGCCGTCGGCTCCACCCTGCTCTACGCCGGTGTCGGCGCCCTCGTCGGCGACACCGCCGCCCGCCATGTCGGCCTGGGCGGACTGCTGTTCACCGCCGCCCTGTACGACCTGCTGCTCGCGCCGTTCGTCGTCCCCGGCGTCATGGCCCTGGCCCGGCGCGCCGAGAACGACCCGCTCGCCGAGACCAACCCCGCCAAGTCCGGGGACATCGCCTCCGGCTGGCTCTCCGGCGGCACCGGACTGCGCATCGGCGGGCAACGGGGCGGACTGCGGGTCAAGGCGGCCCGCGCCCGGGTGGCCCGTGCGGGACGCATCAAGGGGGTCAAGCGCCTGTGACCTCGCGCAACTTCACCGGAACGAGTGAACGGCGGCGGAACGCGGGCACACGGCCCGGCCGTTCATCACTCGTACCCGCATCCGCGTACGCGCTCTGAGAGAGGAGGAAGCCGCGTGACCAACATCCCCGAGACCGGCCGCAGCCCGCGGGTCCAGATCCGGCTCGTCGTCATCCAGGTCCTCGTCATCTCCCTCCTCGGCACCCTCGGCGGGCGCCTGTGGTACCTCCAGATCCGCGAGGGCGACCAGTACGCCAAGGAGGCCTCCGGCAACCACGTCCAGCAGGTCGTCCAGCCCGCCGTCCGCGGCTCCATCCTGGACGCGCGCGGAGTGGCCCTCGCGGACAACGAGACCCGTCTGGTCGTCTCCGCCTCCCGCACCGACCTGCTGAAGATGAAGGACGACGGCAAGGCGGTCCTCACCAAACTCGCCGGCGTCCTCGGCATGGACGCCGAGGAGGTCCTCCGGAAGGTCCGCCTCTGCGACGCCGAGACCCCCCAGCCCTGCTGGAACGGCTCGCCGTACCAGCCCATCCCCATCACCGACGAGGCCACCGCCAAACAGGCCCTGCAGATCCGCGAGCGCGCCGAGGACTTCCCCGGCATCACCGCCGAGCCGCAGGCCCTGCGCCGCTACGCCGCCCCCGGCAAGGCCAACACCGCCCAGGTCCTCGGCTACCTGTCGCCCGTCACCGACGAGGAGATCACCCAGGCCCAGGACACCAGCTCGCCCTACCTGCGCTCCGACATGGTCGGCCGGTCCGGCCTGGAGCGCCAGTACGACAAGCAGCTGCGCGGCAAGGCCGGCGTCACCCGCTACGAGGTCGACAACCTGGGACGCGTCATCGGCGAGGCCGAGTCCGACCCCGCCGAGCCCGGCGCCAACCTCGTCACCAGCATCGACGCCCGCGTCCAGCGCATCGCCGAGTACGAGCTGAACGAGGCGATGAAGGACGCCCGCAAGGTGGTCGACCGCAACACCAACCGCCCCTACGAGGCCGACTCCGGCGCCGTCGTCGTCATGGAGTCCAAGACCGGCCGCGTCGTCGCCATGGCCTCCAACCCGACCTACGACCCCAACGCCTGGGTCGGCGGCATCTCCGCCAAGGACTACGCCGACCTCACCGGCAAGAAGTCCAATTACCCGCTGCTCAACCGCGCCATCCAGGGCCAGTCGGCACCCGGCTCCATCTTCAAGGTCATCCCGACGGCCGCCGCCATACAGGCCGGCTACTCCTTCGAAGGCCCCTACAACTGCTCCAGCTCGTACTCCATCGGCAACCAGGTCTTCAAGAACTTCGAGTCCCAGAACCACGGCCCGATCAGCCTCGGCCGCGCCCTGGAGGTGTCCTGCGACACCGTCTTCTACTCCCTCTCCCACGAGGAGTGGAAGCGCGACGGAGGCAACAAGCCGAAGAAGAACGCCAACGACTGGTTCTACAAGACGGCCCACCAGTTCGGCCTCGGCGAGGAGACCGGCATCGACCTGCCCAACGAGGTCACCGGCCGCGTCCCCGACCGCCAGTGGAAGCTGGACTACTGGACGGCCAACAAGGACGCCTGGTGCAAGTACGGGAAGAAGGACGGCAGCTACGCCGAGAAGATCGCCTACGAGAACTGCCTCGAAGGCAACCGGCTGCGCGCGGGTGACTCCGTCAACTACTCCATCGGCCAGGGAGACACGCTCGTCACCCCCATCCAGATGGCCACCATCTACGCGGCCATCTCCAACGGCGGCACCCTCTACGACCCCACCGTCGGCAAGGCCGTCATCAGTCCCGACGGCAAGACGGTCACGGAGATCGAGCCCAAGGCGCACGGCAAGCTGCCCACGTCGAAGAAGACGCTCGCCCAGATAGACGAAGCCCTCGAAGGAGTCGCCACCCGCGGTACGGCCGCGTGGCGGTTCGGGGGCTGGCCACAGGACGAGATCCCGATGCACGCCAAGACCGGTACCGCCGAGGTCTACGGCAAGCAGACCACCTCGTGGTTCGCCACGTACACCAAGGACTACTCGATCGTCATGACGATCTCCCAGGGTGGTACGGGCTCCGGCGCCTCGGGCCCCGCCGTGCGCAACATCTACAACGCCCTGTACGGCGTCTCCGAGGACGGCGAGATCGACAAGAAGAAGGCGCTGCTGTCCACGCCGCAGAAGAACCTCCCGAAGGTCCGCACGGACGGCACCATCACGTCCCCGAAGATCTCCAAGGACCCCGTCAAGGACCGGGCGACCCCCTCGCCCGACGCACAGGCCACCACCCCGCAGGGCGACCCGGCCGACCCGCAGCAGGCCGGCACGGTCCCCTCACCGGAGAACACCAACCGCGAAACCCGCCGCCGCCACCGGCGACGACGCGGCGCCACCGGAAAGGGACCGCGGAGGGCAGCGTCATGACCGGCGGAGTCAACAGCTTCCAGGTCTCCGGATACGGACCGGAGCGAGCCGGCTGGACACGGGTCTTCGCCCGCGACTCCCTGGCCCGCCGCCTCGACTGGCCGATACTGTTCTCGGCGCTCGCCCTCTCCCTGCTGGGCTCGCTCCTGGTCTACTCGGCCACCCGCAACCGCACCGAACTCAACCAGGGCGACCCCTACTACTTCCTCGTCCGGCACTGGCTCAACACCGGCATCGGACTGGCCCTGATGATCGGCGCCCTCTGGCTCGGCCACCGCGCCCTGCGCACGGCCGTGCCCCTGCTGTACGGCGCCTCGGTCGCCCTGATCCTGCTGGTACTCACCCCGCTGGGCTCCACCGTCAACGGCGCCCACTCCTGGATCAAGCTCCCCGGCGGCTTCTCCCTCCAGCCCTCCGAGTTCGTGAAGGTCACGATCATCCTGGGCATGGCGATGCTGCTCGCCGCCCGCGTCGACGCCGGCGACAAGCCGTACCCCGATCACCGCACGGTCCTCCAGGCCCTCGGGCTGGCCGTCGTCCCCATGCTGATCGTGATGCTCATGCCCGACCTCGGGTCGGTCATGGTCATGGTCGTCATCGTGCTCGGCGTACTGCTCGCCTCCGGCGCCTCCCACCGCTGGGTCTTCGGCCTGATCAGCGCCGGCGCGGCCGGCGCGATCACCGTCTGGCAGCTCGGAATCCTCGACGAGTACCAGATCAACCGCTTCGCCGCCTTCGCCAACCCCGAGCTCGACCCCGCCGGCGTCGGCTACAACACCAACCAGGCCCGCATCGCCATCGGCTCCGGCGGACTGACCGGCTCCGGCCTCTTCCACGGCTCCCAGACCACCGGCCAGTTCGTGCCCGAACAGCAGACCGACTTCGTCTTCACCGTCGCCGGCGAGGAACTCGGCTTCGTCGGCGGCGCACTGATCATCGGCCTGCTCGGCATCATCCTCTGGCGCGCCTGCCGCATCGCCCGCGACACCACCGACCTGTACGGCACGATCGTCGCCGCCGGCATCGTCGCCTGGCTCGCCTTCCAGTCCTTCGAGAACATCGGCATGACCCTCGGCATCATGCCCGTCACCGGCCTGCCCCTGCCGTTCGTCTCCTACGGCGGCTCCTCCATGTTCGCCGTATGGCTGGCCGTGGGCCTGCTGCAGTCCATCCGGATACAACGGCCGATGTCCGCGTGATCCGTCGCGGGCACGGAGCGGCGCCCCACCGCCGTTCCACGCCCGCGACGACTAGATTCACCCACGGCGGATACCTGCACCTCATGGCGGACACCAAGCGCGAGATCGAGCGAAAGTACGAGTCCGGCGACAGCGGACTGCCCGACCTGACCCGCGTCCCCGGCGTGGCGACCGTCCTCGACAAGGGCGTCACCCACCTCGACGCCACCTACCACGACACCGCCGACGAACGCCTCGCCGCCTCCTCGGTCACCCTGCGCCGCCGCACCGGCGGCTCCGACGCCGGCTGGCACCTGAAGTTCCCCGTCGCCCCCGGAGTGCGCGACGAGATCCGCGCGCCGCTCTCCGACACCCTCCCGGACGAGCTCGCCGCCCTCGTCCGCTCCCGCGTCCGCGCCGGCGAACTGCGGCCCGTCGTCCGGCTGCGCTCCGACCGTGACGTACGCCACCTGGTCGACGCCGGCGGCCGGCTGCTCGCCGAGGTCAGCGTCGACACCGTCCACGCCGAACGCCTCACCGGCGACGGCGGCACCGCCCGGTGGACCGAGATCGAGGTCGAACTCGCCGACGACGGCGACCCCGCCTTCCTCGACAAGGTGGAGAAACGCCTGCGCAAGGCCGGCGCGCACCCCTCGAAGTCCGCCTCCAAACTCGCCAGAGCGCTGGCCGACACGGCACCGGACAACACCACCACCACCGCGGCGGCAGGCGCACCCGCCACGGCACCGGAGGCGGCCCCGCGGCGGAAACACAGGCCACGGGCGACCGGGAAACCCGTCACCGCCGGCGACCACGTCCTCGCCTACGTCCGCGCCCAGCGCGACGCCCTCGTCGAGCTCGACCCCGCCGTACGCCAGGACGTCCCCGACTCCGTGCACCGCATGAGAGTCGCCACCCGCCGCCTGCGCAGCACCTTCCGCACCTTCCGTACCGTCCTCGACCGCGAGACGACCGACCCCGTCGGCGCCGACCTCAAATGGCTGGCCGCCGAGCTGGGCCTGGACCGCGACCAGGAGGTCCTCGCCGAACGCCTCCGGTCGTCCCTCGCCGACCTGCCCGACACCCTCGTCGCCGGCCCCGTCGGGCACCGGCTCACCGCCTGGGCCGAGGCCCGCCACTCCGGAGCCCACGGCCACCTCACCGGCATCCTCGACTCCCGCCGCCACCTCACCCTCCTCGACACCCTGGACGCCCTGCTCGCCGACCCGCCCCTGCGCAAGAAAGCCGGAGCCGCACCGGACAAGGTCCTCACCAAGGCCGTACGCAAGGACCTCGACAAGCTCGCCGGCCTCGTCACCCGCGCCCTGG
This sequence comes from Streptomyces sp. NPDC059454, assembly GCF_042749965.1. Taxonomy (NCBI): domain Bacteria; kingdom Bacillati; phylum Actinomycetota; class Actinomycetes; order Kitasatosporales; family Streptomycetaceae; genus Streptomyces; species Streptomyces sp. NPDC059454. Next base: position 31,140 of record NZ_JBHYVC010000049.1, read on the forward strand.
ACCTCCCGCCCGGCACCGACCGCGACGTCGCCCTGCACGAGGCCCGCAAGAAGACCAAGCGCACCCGTTACGCCGCCGAGGCCGCCGCCCCCGCACTCGGCAGACCGGCGAACGACCTCGTCAAGGCCATGAAGTCGCTCCAGGGCCTGCTCGGCGACCACCAGGACAGCGTCATGGCCCGCAAGACCCTCCGCGAGCTCGCCGCCGTCGCCCACGCGGCAGGCGAGAGCGCCTTCACCTACGGCGTCCTGCACGCCCGCGAGGAACGCCGTGCGGAACTCGCCGAGGCCGCTCTCCCCGAAGCCTGGGCGTCGATCACCAAGGACCTCCGGCCCTGGACAACGTAGGGAGTACCCCTCCGGCCGCGTTACGCTGAATGGTCACCCCACTCAGCACACAAAGGTTCGCGAGATGCCTGCCGAAGTCGCCGAGTCTGTGTTCCCGCAGCTCGAAGCTCTGCTCCCGCATGTGCAGAAGCCGATCCAGTACGTCGGCGGAGAGCTCAACTCCACGGTCAAGCCGTGGGACAGCTGCGACGTCCGCTGGGCGCTCATGTACCCCGACGCCTACGAGGTCGGACTGCCCAACCAGGGCGTCATGATCCTCTACGAGGTCCTCAACGAACAGGACGGTGTCCTCGCCGAGCGCACCTACAGCGTCTGGCCGGACCTCGAGGCGCTGATGCGCGAGCACCACGTCCCGCAGTTCACCGTCGACAGCCACCGCCCGGTGAAGGCCTTCGACGTGTTCGGCCTGAGCTTCTCCACCGAGCTCGGCTACACCAACATGCTCACCGCCCTCGACCTGGCCGGCATCCCCCTGGAAGCCAAGGACCGGACGCTGGACGACCCGATCGTCATGGCCGGCGGCCACGCCGCCTTCAACCCCGAGCCGATCGCCGACTTCATCGACTGCGCGGTCATCGGCGACGGCGAGCAGGCCGTCCTGGAGGTCACGCGGATCGTCCGCGCCTGGAAGGAGGAGGGCCGCCCCGGCGGCCGCGAGGAACTCCTCTTCCGCCTGGCGAAGACCGGCGGGGTGTACGTCCCCGGCTTCTACGACGTCGAGTACCTCCCCGACGGCCGTATCGCCCGCGTCGTACCGAACAGGTCGGGCGTCCCGTGGCGCGTCTCCAAGCACACGGTCATGGACCTCGACGAGTGGCCCTACCCCAAGCAGCCCCTCGTCCCGCTCGCCGAGACCGTCCACGAGCGCATGTCCGTGGAGATCTTCCGCGGCTGTACCCGCGGCTGCCGCTTCTGCCAGGCCGGCATGATCACCCGCCCGGTCCGCGAACGCTCGATCACCGGCATCGGCGAGATGGTCGACAAGGGCCTGAAGGCCACGGGCTTCGAAGAGGTCGGCCTGCTCTCCCTCTCCTCCGCCGACCACTCGGAGATCGGCGACATCGCCAAGGGCCTCGCCGACCGCTACACGGAAGACAAGATCGGCCTCTCCCTCCCCTCCACCCGCGTCGACGCCTTCAACATCGACCTGGCGAACGAGCTGACCCGCAACGGCCGCCGCTCCGGCCTCACCTTCGCCCCCGAGGGCGGCTCGGAGCGCATCCGCAAGGTCATCAACAAGATGGTCTCCGAGGACGACCTCATCCGGACCGTCGCCACCGCCTACGGCAACGGCTGGCGCCAGGTGAAGCTGTACTTCATGTGCGGCCTGCCCACCGAGACCGACGACGACGTCCTCCAGATCGCCGACATGGCCACCCGCGTGATCGCCAAGGGCCGGGAGGTCTCCGGCTCCAACGACATCCGCTGCACGGTCTCCATCGGCGGCTTCGTCCCCAAGCCGCACACCCCGTTCCAGTGGGCCCCGCAGCTCTCCGCCGAGCAGACGGACGAGCGCCTCGCCAAGCTCCGCGACAAGATCCGCGGCGACAAGAAGTACGGCCGCTCGATCGGCTTCCGCTACCACGACGGCAAGCCCGGCATCGTCGAGGGCCTGCTCTCCCGCGGTGACCGCCGCATCGGCGCGGTCATCCGCGCGGTCTACGAGGACGGCGGCCGCTTCGACGGCTGGCGCGAGCACTTCTCGTACGACCGCTGGATGAACTGCGCCGACAAGGCGCTGGCCCCCTTCGGCGTCGACGTCGACTGGTACACCACCCGCGAACGCGCCTACGAGGAGGTCCTCCCCTGGGACCACCTCGACTCGGGCCTGGACAAGGACTGGCTCTGGGAGGACTGGCAGGACGCCCTCGACGAGACGGAGGTCGAGGACTGCCGCTGGACCCCGTGCTTCGACTGCGGCGTGTGTCCTCAGATGGACACGTCCATCCAAATCGGCCCCACCGGCAAGAAGTTGCTGCCGCTGACGGTCAAGAACGCGACGCCTGCCTCCTGAGCGGTGACGTACGTCGAAGCCCCCTTCGCGCGCGAAGGGGGCTTCGACGTGTTGCCGGGGTCACGGGATGTCGTGGCCGTACTGGCGTACGCGGTGGCGGGGGACGGCCCGGCGGGGCGGCCGGGTCAGGGTGATCTGGCGGACGAGTTGCTGGAAGCAGGCCAGGGCGGCCACGCCCGGGAGAGCCGCGGCGGCCGTGTCGGTGATCGTGCGGGGCGCCTGGGCGACGCAGAGCATCACCGCGACGGTCGAGAAGAGGAGGACGACGAACCACGAGTGCAGGGCGCGCCGTTGGTGCAGTGCCGCGCGGAGGATGGACAACGAGCCCGCCAGCCAGGGGCCGTAGACCAGCACGGGCCACCAGGCCGAGGAACTGCCGCTGCTGTGGGCCGTGGTGACGAGGAGCAGGGGTTCGTAGGTGACGACGCCGCTGAAGACGCTCACCATCGACACGGTGACCGCTGCCAGGGCGGCGATGGCGTAGCTGGCGAGGCGCAGCGCGTCGGGGCGTTTGCGCGGGGGTTTGCGGTGGCCGCGCGGTGCCGCGCGCAGGGGTGGCAGTTCCGCCGTGATCTCCTGCAGGTTGCCCATGGGGCTGCCGGCCGGGGGAGTGGTGACCGAGGTCTCCTCGCGGGGGCCCGGCATGGTGACGCCGGAGGATTCCTCGCTGCGGGCTTCCTGGAGCAGATAGGCGAGTTCCTCGGCCGGGTCCCAGTGCGGTACGGACGATTCCATGGGCTCCGCGTAGACGAGAGGGTCGTAGCGTTCGTCATTCATGTCAGCCGGCCTCGCCGATCCAGCGGCCGGCGAGGTCGGATTTCCATGAATTCCCCCTGTCGGACCTGATGAGCCCGGACATGCTTGCCTTCGTCATATAGCGACTAACGGCAACTGTTTCACTTGGATGCGTGGTGAATGGGTGAACGGCCGTAGGGAAAGTTGTTTTACATAATTCGCGGAATTCTTATGTCCGATCGGCGTTCAGCATATGAGGTAAACAACGTCATGATCATGGGATCCGGGCGGGCCGCGCCTGCGTCTTCGCAGGTATGGATCTCGAGAAGCCGCCCGGTCCGCCTGCCGCCGCGCCCGCGGGTGAGGGGTGTCTCGTCGTGGCGATCCGCGTCCCCGTGCGGATCGTGGCGCTGGTGCTGGTCGTGCCGGTGCGCATGGTGTGGGACGCGCTGGTCGTCGCCGGGCGGTTCCTGAACGGCACGCTGCTGCGGCCGCTCGGGCGGGCGCTGCTGTGGGTGGGGAGGGCGGTGTTCGTGTGGCCGTTCGTGGGGCTGTGGCGGTATGTCCTCGTGCCGTTCGGCAAGGGGCTGGCGTGGCTCGGGAAGGTGCTGGCGTGGCTCGGGAAGGTGCTGGCGGTCCTTCCGGCCATCGCGTTCTACCGCCATGTGCTGACTCCCCTCGGTCACGGGGCCGTGTGGCTGTACGCGCGCGTGCTGACGCCGATCGGTCATGTGCTCGCCGCGATCGGGGCCGGAGTGCGGGCGGGTGTGGTGTGGCTGGGGCGGTGTCTCGTCGTCGTGCCCTCGGCGTGGTTGTACCGGTGGGTTCTGACGCCGGTGGGGCGGGCGATCGCCTGGTGCGTGAAGGGGCTGGTGTGGCTGGTGGCGACGATCGTCACCGGGATCGGCACGGGGCTGTACTGGATCGTCCGGATCCTGCTGGTGCTGCCCGCGCTCGCGGTGTGGCGCCGGGTGCTGGTGCCCGTCGGCCGTGTGCTCGCGATCGTCGCGCGGGAGGTCGGGGACGCCCTCGGGCATGCCTGGCGCGTCGCCGGTCACATCTCGCTCGCCGTCGGACGGTGGCTGGGGACGCTCTTCCGGTGGGTGTTCGTGGAGCCGGTGCGATGGGTGTACCGGAGGGTGCTGACCCCGGTGGGGCACGTGGTGCGCGACACGGTGCTGCGGCCTCTCGGGGACGCCGCCCGCGCGGTGGGCCGGGCCACCGGGCAGGCCCTCGCCGCCGCCCGCGTGTCGGTACGGCGGGCGCGCGCCGACTTCCGGCGGATGCTGCTCGGCGAACCGGTCGGCGAACCGGTCGGTACGGGGAAGGAACCGCAGCTCACGCACCGGCGGGAACCTACCGGCCCGGAGGCACGTACTCTTGGTAGCAGTACGACCGCTCTCACGAAGGACTGAACAACACTGGGCAAGCGACAGCCCGAAGGCCCGCCGCCCGCACCCGCGGTGCAGCGCATCCGACTGCGCTACACCAAGCGCGGCCGCCTCCGGTTCACCAGCCACCGTGACTTCCAGCGCGCCTTCGAGCGTGCGCTGCGCCGCGCCGAGGTGCCGATGGCGTACTCGGCGGGGTTCACCCCGCACCCGAAGGTGTCGTACGCCAATGCCGCACCCACCGGCACGGGCAGTGAGGCAGAGTATCTGGAGATCGCGCTCACCGAGCCGCGTGACCCCGAGCGGCTCCAGGGCCTGCTCGACGAGTCGATGCCCGCCGGGCTCGACATCGTCGAGGCGGTCGAGGCCCGCACGTCGGGTCTCGCCGACCGGCTGACGGCTTCCGTGTGGGAGCTGCGGCTGGACGGCGTCGGCCCCGAGGACGCCCGCCGCGCGGTGGACGCCTTCAACGCGGCCGGGACCGTCGAGGTCCAGCGCCGGACCAAGAACGGCGTCCGCACCTTCGACGCCCGCTCGGCGGTCGTGGAACTGGAGAGCGCGGAAACGCGCTCGTCGCAGGCTGATAGGCCGACCGACCACCCTTGTGCGATACTGCGGCTGGTTGTTCGGCACGTGACGCCTGCCGTACGACCCGACGACGTTCTGTCCGGTCTCCGCGCCGTGGCCGACCTGACGCCGCCGGTCCCCGTAGCGGTGACCAGGCTGGCGCAGGGGCTGCTCGATGAAGAGACCGGCACGGTGACCGACCCGCTCGCGCCCGACCGCGAGGCAGCAGCGACCGAGCCGCAACCGGCCGGCGCCACTGCCGCCGCGACGGTGCCGGCGTAAGGAAGGTCCCGCGAAGGGACGGACGTCGTAAGCGCCGCCCTCGAACTCGGGAGCCACCTGGGGCGGGCAGCGCACCGACCAGAAGACTTTCGCCAGGCCGTACGCATTCGGCGTACGGAACCGGCGAGACAGGACACAGAGTGCTCCCGTGCGGCGCCCGCGCCCCGGACGGCGGCGATCGCGCACAGCGCGAGCCGCGGACGTCACCGGCATCGCCGGACCAGGTGCGGCGCCCGGGAGCCTGACGGGAGAAACGCCCGCATGCTCGAACCGATCGAGCCCGTTGAGGGCTCCGAACCGAACACTCCCAGCGACACCCTGCCGCCGAGGCGGCGGCGCCGTGCCGCGTCCCGCCCGGCGGGCCCGCCCGGCGGGGCGGCCGACACGACGGCCGAGACCGACGCGTCGGCCATACCGGCCGCGGAGGCCCCCGAGCCCGATGAGCTCGTGGAGCAGGAGGGCGCCGAGGCGGAGAAGGAGATTGAGCCCGTCGAGGCCCCGGCCGCCGCGCCCCGGCGTCGTCGCGTGGTCCGCCGCGCGGTCGCGTCGGCCGGGGCGCCGGAGTCGGCGGAGGCCGCCGAGACCGTCGTACCGGCGACGTCCGCCGCGCCCGGGACGGCTCCGGCTCCCGAGCAGCCCGCCGTCGCCGCGGACACGGCCGAGGACGCGGCCCCGCGCCGGACCCGGCGTCGTGCGACCCGCAGCGTGACCTCGCCGACGGCGACCGCCGAAACCCCGCAGGCCGCCCCCGAGACCCCGCAAGCCGCCCCCGAGCTCGCGGAGACCACCGCCGAGGAGGCGGCTCCGCGCCGGACCCGGCGTCGGGCCACGCGCAGTGTGACCTCCCCGGAGGCGTCTGCCGAGACCGCCACCGGGACCGCCGAGGCCACCATCGAGACCGCCGGGACGGCGGAGACCGCCGCCGGCACGTCCGAGGACGCCGCTCCGCGCCGGACCCGGCGTCGCGCCACGCGGCGTGCCGACGCGCCCGCCGCCGAGGAGACCCCGGTGACCGAGACCCCCGAGCCCGCGCAGACCCCCGAGCCCGCGCAGACCCCCGAGGCCGTCGCCGACGAGGCCGCTCCGCGACGCCGGCGCCGGGTGGTCCGTAAGGCCGCCGCCGGCTTCGCCGAGCCCGCCGAGTCCGGCGAGGCGGAGACGTCGCCGCGGCGCCCCGCGCGTCCGGCCGTCGCCGTGTTCCAGCCGCCGGTGTTCACCGAGCCCCGCTTCCAGACCCTGGAGCGGGCCGCCGCCGAAGCGGCCGTCGAGGTCGTCGAACCGACGGCGGAGCCGGAGCGGACCGAGGAGCTCCCGGAGGAGCAGCCCGCAGCCTCCCGCCGTCGTCGCCGGCGCCGGGGTGCGGACGAGGAGCCCGAGGCCGCTCCCGTGACCCGCGTCGAGGACGAGGCGGAGGAGGCCGAGGAGCAGTCCGAGGACCACGCCGAGGCCGACGACCAGGACGACAGCGAGGCCGCCGGTTCGCGCCGTCGCCGGCGCCGCGGCGGCCGTCGCCGCCGGCGCGGCGACTCGGCCGAGACCGACATCGAGGACGGCGAGTCCGCGGACGCTGGCGCCGAGCGGGTCCCCGCCGAGCAGGCGGCCCAGGACGCCGAGGACACCGCCGAGCAGGTCGAGGAGGACGACGAGGACGACGCCGAGTCGGCCGAGGACCGCGAGGACTCCGGGTCCAGCAGCAGCCGTCGCCGTCGTCGCCGTCGCCGTCGTGCCGGTGACGGCGGCGGTGAGCCCGAGGTGGCCACCGACGATCCCGAGCGCACGGTCGTCAAGGTCCGCGAGCCCCGTCCGAAGGCCGAGCCGTCGGACGAGGTGCAGTCCATCAAGGGCTCCACGCGTCTGGAGGCGAAGAAGCAGCGCCGCCGCGAGGGCCGTGAGCAGGGCCGCCGCCGGGTGCCGATCATCACCGAGGCCGAGTTCCTGGCCCGCCGCGAGGCCGTCGAGCGCGTCATGGTGGTCCGCCAGCACGGCGACCGTACGCAGATCGGCGTCCTGGAGGACGACGTGCTCGTCGAGCACTACGTCAACAAGGAGCAGGCGACCTCGTACGTCGGCAACGTCTACCTCGGCAAGGTGCAGAACGTGCTGCCGTCGATGGAGGCCGCCTTCATCGACATCGGCAAGGGCCGCAACGCCGTGCTGTACGCCGGTGAGGTCAACTTCGAGGCGCTCGGCATGTCGGGCGGCCCGCGCCGCATCGAGTCCGCGCTGAAGTCGGGGCAGTCGGTCCTGGTGCAGGTCACCAAGGACCCGATCGGGCACAAGGGCGCCCGCCTCACCAGCCAGGTCTCCCTCCCGGGCCGCTACCTCGTGTACGTCCCCGAGGGCTCGATGACCGGCATCAGCCGCAAGCTGCCCGACACCGAGCGGGCCCGGCTGAAGACCATCCTCAAGAAGATCGTCCCCGAGGACGCGGGCGTCATCGTGCGCACCGCCGCCGAGGGCGCGAGCGAGGACGAGCTGCGCCGGGACGTCGAGCGGCTGCAGGCGCAGTGGGAGGAGATCAAGAAGAAGTCCAAGAACGGCGGCGGCAGCGCGCCGACGCTGTTGTACGGCGAGCCGGACATGACCGTCCGGGTCGTGCGGGACATCTTCAACGAGGACTTCACCAAGGTCGTCGTCAGCGGTGACGAGGCGTGGGAGACCATTCACGGCTACGTCTCGCACGTCGCGCCCGACCTGGCCGGCCGGCTGTCGAGGTGGACCAGCGAGGTCGACGTCTTCGCCACGTACCGGATCGACGAGCAGCTCGCCAAGGCGCTGGACCGCAAGGTCTGGCTGCCCAGCGGCGGTTCGCTGGTGATCGACCGGACCGAGGCGATGGTCGTCGTCGACGTCAACACCGGCAAGTTCACCGGCCAGGGCGGCAACCTGGAGGAGACGGTCACCAGGAACAACCTGGAGGCGGCCGAGGAGATCGTGCGTCAGCTGCGGCTGCGCGACCTCGGCGGCATCATCGTCATCGACTTCATCGACATGGTGCTGGAGTCCAACCGGGACCTGGTGCTGCGGCGCCTCCTCGAGTGCCTGGGCCGCGACCGTACGAAGCACCAGGTCGCCGAGGTGACCTCGCTGGGCCTGGTCCAGATGACCCGCAAGCGGGTCGGCCAGGGCCTGCTGGAGTCGTTCTCGGAGACCTGCGTCCACTGCAACGGGCGCGGTGTCATCGTGCACCTGGACCAGCCGGCCGCCGCCGGTGGTGGCGGCAAGCGCCGGAAGCGGGCGCGGGCCGGTGCGGCGGAGCAGCCGCACGAGCACGAGGTCGCCGTGGGCGTCGGGACGGCCGAGCAGGAGGCGGAGCAGGAGACGGCGGCCGAGGTCGCCGCCGAGGCCGCCGAGCCGGTCGCGCTCCCCGCGCCCGAGTTCGTGCCCGACGAGGAGCTGTACAACAGCGCCGCCGAGGCGGAGGCCGCGGCCACCCGTGGGCGCACGCGCCGCCGGGCGAGCCGGCGGGTGTCGGCCCCGGCGGGCGCGCCGAGGCGGGAGACCGCCAGGGCCGACCGGCACAAGGCCGGGGAGAGCGAGCGGGCCGGGGCCCCGACGGCGCAGGACGTGACGGCCGCCGAGGAGGCCGCGCGTCCGGTGCGGCCGGAGCCGGCCGCCGAGGCGCTGGCCGAGCCCGCGGCCGTCGAGGACGCGGTGGTCCCCGAGCCGGGGACCGAAGCCCGGGAGACCGGGGCCCCGGCCGCCGAGGAGGCCGCGCCCAAGGGCCGTACGCGTCGCAGGGCCACCCGCAAGGTGTCCGCGCCGGCCGGTTCCCCGGCGGGCGCGGAGGCCGCGGTGGTGACGGTCGTGGAGCCCGCGGCCCCGGTCGCCGAGACGCCTGAGCCGAAGTCCGAGGAGGCCCCGTCCGAGGCGCCCGCCGAGGCCGAGGCCCCGGCCCGCCCGCGCCGTCGCGCGGTGCGCAAGCCGAGCACGTCGACCGCGTCCGAGGAGACGGCCGTCGTGGTCGTGCCGTCGGCGGCGACGGAGACGGCGCCCGCCGGGGAGTCCGTCGAGGAAGCCGAGGCCGAGGCCGAAGCCGAGGCCGAGGCCGCCCCGGCCAAGAAGACCGCCCGCAAGGCGGTCAAGAAGGCCACGGCGAAGAAGGCCGCCACGAAGAAGACGGCGGCCAAGAAGACCGCCGCCAAGAAGACGACGGCCAAGAAGGCGGCGGCGAAGACCGCCAAGCCGGCCGCCGCCAAGACGACCGCGAAGAAGACGGCGTCGAAGAAGACCGCGGCGGCGGCCCAGCAGCCGTCGTCATCGGTGACCGCCTCGACGGAGGACTGACCTCCGGATCGTTCGGTGAGTGTGATGCGCCCCCGGTTCCACCGGGGGCGCATCACTTTTTCGCCATTAGGCGGCCACTGCGGTTCGAATGTGTGAATGGCCGGTGAATCGCTGTTCCTGCCGAGTGGCTATGATGTGCCCGAAGATCTCCTGCGAAATCAGATGATCAGGGACTCTCCGTCCCTCTCAAGGTCCACAGTATTGGGGCGCCACACGTGAAGGCTCTCGTGCTTTCCGGGGGAGCGGGGACCCGCCTCCGTCCGATCACCCACACCTCTGCCAAACAGCTCGTGCCGGTCGCCAACAAACCCGTCCTCTTCTACGGTCTGGAAGCGATCGCCGACGCAGGGATCACCGAGGTCGGGATCATCGTCGGTGACACCGCGGACGAGATCCGCGAGGCGGTGGGGGACGGTTCCAGGTTCGGCATCGAGGTCACCTACATCCCGCAGGAAGCGCCCCTGGGACTCGCGCACGCCGTGCTCGTCGCCCAGGACTTCCTCGGCGACGACGACTTCGTCATGTACCTCGGCGACAACTTCATCGTCGGTGGCATCACCGGCCTGGTGGAGGAGTTCCGCACCGAGCGGCCCGACGCGCAGATCCTGCTGACCAGGGTCCCCGACCCCACCTCCTTCGGTGTCGCCGAACTCGGCGCCGACGGCCGCGTGGTGGGCCTGGAGGAGAAGCCGAAGCAGCCGAAGAGCGATCTGGCCCTCGTCGGCGTCTACCTGTTCACCCCGGCCATACACGAGGCCGTCCGCTCCATCGAGCCTTCCTGGCGCGGCGAGTTGGAGATCACGCACGCCATCCAGTGGCTGATCGACCAGAAGCGGGACGTCCGCTCCACCACGATCTCCGGCTACTGGAAGGACACCGGCAACGTCACCGACATGCTGGAGGTCAACCGGTCCGTCCTGGAGACCCTCGAGCCCCACGACGCGGGCACGGTGGACGAGGCCAGCGAGATCATCGGCCGGGTGCGCATCGAGGAGGGCGCCCGGGTCAGCGGCAGCCGGATCGTCGGGCCCGCGGTCATCGGCGCCGGTACGGTGGTCAACGACGCGTACATCGGCCCGTTCACCTCGGTGTCCGAGGGCTGCCGGATCGAGGACAGCGAAATCGAGTACTCCATCGTCCTGCGGGGCGCGTCCGTGACCGGCGTGCGCCGGGTGGAGGCCTCGCTCATCGGGCGTGACGTCGAGGTCACGCCCGCTCCCCGTAACCCCAAGGCCCACCGGCTCGTGCTCGGTGATCACAGCAAGGTGCAGATCTCCTCATGACTACCAGGATCCTGGTGACCGGCGGTGCCGGCTTCATCGGCTCGCACTACGTCCGTACGGTGCTCGGCCCCCAGGGCCCCGGTGACGTCTCGGTCACCGTCCTGGACAAGCTGACGTACGCGGGCAACCCGGCCAACCTCGACGAGGTGCGCGAGCACCCCGGATTCGCCTTCGTGCAGGGAGACATCTGCGACCCGGAGCCGGTCGGCAAGCTGATGGCCGAGCACGACCAGGTGGTGCACTTCGCCGCCGAGTCGCACGTCGACCGGTCCATCGACGGCGGCGCGGAGTTCGTCCGCACGAACGTGGTCGGCACCCACACGCTCGTCGACGCCGCGCACCGGGCCGGCATCGAGACCTTCGTGCACATCTCCACCGACGAGGTCTACGGCTCGATCGACGAGGGCTCCTGGCCCGAGACCCACCCGCTGGAGCCCAACTCGCCCTACTCCTCGGCGAAGGCGTCCAGCGACCTGATCGCGCTGTCCTACCACCGCACCCACGGCCTGGACGTCCGCGTCACCCGCTGCTCCAACAACTACGGGCACCACCACTTCCCCGAGAAGGTCATCCCCCTCTTCGTCACCAACCTCCTCGACGGCAAGAAGGTCCCGCTGTACGGCGACGGCGGCAACGTCCGCGACTGGCTGCACATCGACGACCACGTCCAGGGCATCGAGCTGGTCCGCACCAAGGGCCGCGCGGGCGAGATCTACAACATCGGCGGCGGCACCGAGCTCTCCAACAAGGAGCTCACCGGGCTGCTCCTGAAGGCGTGCGGTGCCGACTGGGAGACCAGCGTCGAGTACGTCGAGGACCGCAAGGGCCACGACCGCCGCTACTCCGTCGACTGCACGAAGATCCGTGAGGAACTGGGCTACGAGCCGCGCAAGAGCTTCGAGCAGGGCCTCGCCGAGACCGTCCAGTGGTACCGCGACAACCGCGCCTGGTGGGAGCCGCTGAAGGAGCGTGCGGCGCTGAGCTGACACACCACTCGTCCGGCGCGGGCCCGGGATCGTCCTGGGCCCGTTCAGGCGTCTCCCGCGCGTCCCGGATCCCGCCCGGGCCCGCGCCATCCGGTACGGAGGACAGGAAGAGGGATGAACCCGACAGAGGAACAGGGGAACACGCCGGCCGGCTGGCTGGTCACCGGGGCGGGCGGGATGCTCGGCCAGGACGTACTGGCCCGGCTGGCCGCGGCGGGAGAGCAGGCCACCGCCCTGGACCGGGCGGCGCTGGACCTCACGGACGCGGACGCCGTGCGGCAGGCGCTCGAACACCACCGGCCGGCCGTGGTGGTCAACTGCGCGGCCTGGACCGCCGTGGACGACGCCGAGACCCGCGAGGCCGAGGCGTTCGCGGTCAACGGCGACGGCCCGGCCCACCTGGCGGCCGCCTGCGCCCGCACCGGTGCCGTCCTGCTCCACGTCTCCACCGACTACGTCTTCGCGGGCGACGCCGCGACGCCGTACGCCGAGGACGCTCCCACCGCGCCGCGCAGCGCCTACGGCCGCACCAAGCTGGCCGGCGAGCAGGCCGTCCTGAAGACACTCCCCGACAGCGGCTACGTCGTGCGCACCGCCTGGCTGTACGGAGCGGGCGGAGGCAACTTCGTCCGTACGATGATCAAGCTGGAAGGTCTCAAGGACACCCTCGACGTCGTCGACGACCAGCGCGGACAGCCCACCTGGAGCGCCGACCTGGCCGGTCTGCTGCTCGAGTTGGGGCGCGGAGCCCTGGCCGGTACCGCCCCGGCGGGCGTCTACCACGGCACCAGCTCCGGCGAGACCACCTGGTACGGCCTCACCCGCGAGATCTTCCGCCTGCTCGGCACCGATCCGGACCGGGTCCGCCCCACCACCAGCGAGGCGTTCGTCCGCCCCGCCCCCCGTCCGGCCTACAGCGTGCTCGGCCACGAGCGCTTCGCCGCGGCCGGCATGGAGCCGCTGCGCGACTGGCGCGCTGCCCTCACCGAGGCGTTCCCGGAGATCCACCGGATCCACCAGAAGGAGAACCCGGCGTGACAGTCAAGGTCAGCGTCGTCATCGCGGTCTACAACCCGGGCAAGTACGTCGAGGACTGCGTCAACGGTCTGCTGCGGCAGAGCCTCGCCCCGGACGAGTTCGAGGTCTTCTTCGTCGACGACGGCTCCACCGACGAGACCCCCGCCCGGCTGGACGAACTGGCGGCCGAGCACCCCCACTTCCACGTCGTCCACCAAGAGGCCTCCGGCTGGTCCGGCAAACCCCGCAACACCGGCATCGACGCGGCCAGGGGCGAGTACGTCATGTTCGTCGACCACGACGACTGGCTCGGCGACGAGGCCCTGGAGCGGATGTACGACTACGGCAGGGCGAACGACGCCGACGTGGTCGTGGGCAAGATGGCGGGCATCGGCCGCCCGGTCCCGCAGGAGCTGTTCCGGGTCAACCGGCCGCGCGCGACGGTGGAGAACGCGCCGCTGATCGACAGCCTCACCCCGCACAAGATGTTCCGGCGGGAGTTCCTCCGGCAGCACGACATGCGCTTCAAGGAGGGCCGCCGCCGGCTGGAGGACCACGTCTTCGTCGTCGAGGCCTACCTGCGGGCGAAGAGCGTCGCCGTCCTGGGCGACTACCTGTGCTACTACCACATCACCCGCGACGACGGCTCCAACGCCGGCTTCCAGCGCTTCGACCCGGCCGGCTACTTCACCAACCTCCGTGAGGCCCTCGACGTGGTCGAGGAGCTCACCGAGCCCGGCCCGCTGCGCGACAAACTGTTCAGCCGCTGGCTGCGCAACGAGATGGTCGAGCGGCTGCGCGGCAACCGGCTGCTCAAGCTCCCCGAGGACTACGCCGAGGAGCTGTACCGCGAGATCCGCGGTGTGATCACCGAGCGTTTCGGGCCGGGCGTGTTCGCGAAGGTCGCCCCCACCCAGCGGGTGGTGGCCGGACTGATCGCCGCCGACCTCTACGAGGACGTCCGCGCCCTCGCCCGCTGGGAGGCCGGGATCAGGCCCACCGGCACCCTGTCCTCCCTGACCTGGGAGGACGGCGTCCTGAACATCGGCTTCACCTCCGAGTACCAGGTCGACGGCGAGCCGATGACCTTCCGCCGGGAGGGCGAGCGCGACCTGCTCGGCCTGCCGCTGTCCGACAAGGCGCTCGAGGCGCTGGCCGGCCAGGACATCACCCTGGAGGCCCCGGTCGACAGGAGCGGCGTGGACCTGGTGGTCCGCCACCGGGAGGACGCCAGGCAGTTCTACCTCCCGGTCGAGTGCGAGCCGCACCGCCTGGACGCGGGGGAGGGCTCCTTCCGCCAGCGGATCACCGCGCGCGCCGTCCTCGACCCGGAGACGGCGGCCGCGGGCGCGCCCTTGGAGAAGGGCCTCTGGGACCTGCACCTGCGCATCAAGTCCTGCGGCTGGAGCAAGGAGACGCGGCTCGGCGCGGTGCGCGGCGAGGACGTGGAGGCCGGACGGCTGGCCGCGCTCACCGGTGAGCCGAGGCGGCTGGTGCTGCCGTACTGGACCGACGGGCCGGGCAACCTCTCCCTCGACGTCGACCAGCACACCAACAAGCTGGAGCGCGAGGCGGTGGCCCGGATGGACCCGGCCGGGGCCGTGGTCGAGGGCTCGGCCGTACGGCTGCCGCTGCCGCTGCACGTCGCGGTGGACGCCGGTGACCCGGTACAGCTCCGCTTCGAACGCAAGAACGTGGGCAAGTACCCGGCCGAAGCCGTGGTGGACGGCCGTACCGTGAGCGCCACGCTGCCGCTGGAGAAGCTCACCGGGAAGCGCTGGGCGGTCCGCATCGGGGTGCCGTCCGCCGGTCGCGGCGAGGCGAAGTGGACCCGGCTCCCGGTCGACGTGGTGGTCGCCGCCGACGGCACCGCCCGGGTGATCGACCGGCACACCCCGCCGGCCAAGCCCGCCGGCCGGAAGCCGGCACCGGCCCGCCCCCTGTGGCGCCGGGTCGCCGGCCGCGTCAAGCGCGCACTGACGAACGAGAAGAAGAGCTGAGGACGGACCCTTCCATGCGACCCCTTTCCCTCTCCGGTGCCTGGGTGCACGAGCCGAAGATCTTCCCCGACGGCCGGGGCAGCTTCCACGAGTGGTTCAAGGCCCCGGTCTTCACCGAGGCGGCGGGCCACCCGCTCACGCTCGCCCAGGCCAACATGTCCGTCTCCAGCCGGGGCACCCTGCGCGGCATCCACTTCGCCGACGTGCCGCCCGGCCAGGCCAAGTACGTCAAGTGCGTGCGCGGCGCGGTCCTCGACGTGATCGTGGACATCCGGACCGGCTCGCCCACCTTCGGCCAGTGGGAGGCGGTCCGCCTGGACGACCGGGACCACCACGCGGTCTACCTCTCCGAGGGCCTCGGCCACGGCTTCATGGCGCTCACCGACGACGCCACCGTCGTCTACCTCTGCTCCGAGGGCTACGCCCCCGAGCGCGAGCACGGCATCCATCCCCTGGACCCGGCCCTCGGCATCGACTGGCCCGCCGACCTCACCCCGCTTCTCTCCGCCAAGGACGAGCAGGCTCCCACCCTGGCCGAGGCCCGGGACCAGGGCCTCCTCCCCTCCTACGAGGCGTGCGTCGCCTACCGGGAGGGCCTCGGCGGCTGAACCCGTCCGGGCCGGGCCGGCCCTCCCCGCGGAGGGCCGGTTTGACCCGTTCGGCCACGGCCCCGTAACCTTGACTGTCGGCGTGTCCATCTGGGCCGCCACATTCCCGTAAACCTCTTCCTTCCGGGTGCCGCGGTGCCTGGGAGAGGTCGTCCGTGTTCATGGCCGGGCGGCTGGCCTGCGGGGGTGCCGTTCTTCGAGTGAGAGTGAGATCCGCGTGTACGCCATCGTGCGCAGCGGTGGTCGCCAGCACAAGGTTGCTGTCGGCGACATCGTTGAGGTTGACAAGATTTCCACCGCCAAGGTGGGCGACACGGTCGAGCTCTCGACCCTGCTCGTCGTCGACGGCGACGCCGTGACCAGCGACCCGTGGGTGCTGGCCGGCATCAAGGTCCAGGCCGAGGTCGTGGACCACCACAAGGGCCAGAAGATCGACATTCTGCGCTACAAGAACAAGACCGGCTACCGCCGTCGTCAGGGCCACCGCCAGCAGTACACGGCGATCAAGGTCACTGAGATCCCCGCGGCTGCGAAGTAAGGGACTGAGGAGACATGGCACACAAGAAGGGCGCATCGTCCACCCGGAACGGTCGCGACTCGAACGCCCAGCGGCTCGGTGTGAAGCGCTTCGGCGGTCAGGCCGTCAACGCGGGTGAGATCCTGGTCCGCCAGCGCGGCACCCACTTCCACCCGGGCGCCGGCGTCGGCCGTGGTGGCGACGACACGCTGTTCGCCCTGCAGGCCGGTGCGGTGCAGTTCGGCACCCACCGTGGCCGCAAGGTCGTGAACATCGTTCCGGTCGCCTGACCGGAAGCTTTCGCGAGGCGGACCTCACTTCCCTCACGGGAAGCGGGTCCGCCTTTCGCGTGTTGGGCAAGAGACAACCCCGTAGTAACTGGAGGCACATCCCATGACCACCTTCGTGGACCGCGTCGAGCTGCACGTCGCCGCGGGTAGCGGAGGCCACGGCTGTGCCTCCGTCCACCGTGAGAAGTTCAAGCCGCTCGGCGGTCCCGACGGCGGGAACGGCGGACGTGGCGGCGACGTGATCCTCACCGTCGACCAGTCCGTGACGACCCTCCTCGACTACCACCACTCCCCGCACCGCAAGGCCACCAACGGCAAGCCCGGCGAGGGCGGCAACCGCAGCGGCAAGGACGGGCAGGACCTGGTCCTGCCCGTGCCGGACGGGACCGTCGTCCTGGACAAGGCGGGCAACGTGCTCGCGGACCTGGTCGGGCACGGGACGTCGTACGTCGCCGCCCAGGGCGGACGCGGCGGGCTCGGCAACGCCGCCCTCGCCTCCGCGCGCCGCAAGGCCCCCGGGTTCGCGCTGCTCGGTGAGCCGGGGGACTTCCAGGACATCGTCCTGGAGCTCAAGACCGTCGCCGACGTGGCGCTGGTCGGCTACCCGAGCGCCGGCAAGTCGTCGCTGATCTCCGTGCTCAGCGCCGCCAGGCCGAAGATCGCCGACTACCCCTTCACCACCCTCGTCCCGAACCTCGGTGTCGTCACCGCCGGGTCGACCGTCTACACCGTCGCCGACGTGCCCGGCCTCATCCCCGGGGCCAGCCAGGGCAGGGGGCTCGGTCTGGAGTTCCTGCGGCACGTCGAGCGGTGCAGTGTGCTCGTGCACGTGCTGGACACCGCCACGCTGGAGTCCGAGCGCGACCCCGTCTCCGACCTCGACATCATCGAGGAGGAGCTGCGGCAGTACGGCGGTCTCGGCGACCGTCCCCGCATCGTCGTCCTCAACAAGATCGACGTCCCCGACGGCAAGGACCTCGCCGAGATGGTGCGCCCCGACCTGGAAGCACGCGGCTACCGCGTCTTCGAGGTGTCGGCCGTCGCCCACATGGGGCTGAGGGAGCTGTCGTTCGCGCTCGCCGAGCTGGTGGCCCAGGGACGGGCCGCCAAGCCCAAGGAGGAGGCGACGCGGATCGTCATCCGGCCCAAGGCCGTGGACGACGCCGGCTTCACCGTCACCCGCGAGGAGATCGACGGTGATCTGCTGTTCCGCGTGCGCGGCGAGAAGCCCGAACGCTGGGTCCGCCAGACCGACTTCAACAACGACGAGGCCGTCGGCTACCTCGCCGACCGGCTCAACCGCCTCGGTGTCGAGACGGAGTTGATGAAGGCCGGTGCCCGGTCCGGTGACGGCGTCGCCATCGGTCCCGAGGACAACGCGGTCGTCTTCGACTGGGAGCCGACCGTCATGGCCGGCGCGGAGATGCTCGGCCGGCGCGGCGAGGACCACCGCTTGGAGGCACCCCGCCCGGCCGCCCAGCGACGGCGCGACCGGGAGGCCGAGCGGGACGACGTCGACCGGGAGTACGACGACTTCGAGCCGTTCTAGCCGGTGCGGTGACGGCGGTGAGGTCGCGGTGAACACCCGGGCGGCCGACGGGTGTTCCGGCCGGTCGCACTGAACGGCGGCCCGGCCGGTTCCACCACGGGGCGCCCGCCGTGGCCGCGCCTTCCCCACGCCGCAGGAACCTCGCCCGCCCCACCCGGATCGCGCCCGCGACCGGTGGGGCGTTCGTCGTCGCCGGCACCCTCGCGGTGCCCGGCGCGTACGCGGCGCCCGCCCGGGAGCCGGCCGCCGGCACCACCCGGCCGCGCGACGGCTTCGACGGCGACGGGCGCGCCGGGGGAGAAATCCGGCCCGGGTCGGTGTGGTGCTTCCGCTCCTCCCCGACGTCCGTCGCGGGCGGCGCCGGGAGCTTCGGTGCGGGCGCCCTCGGCACGGTGGCGGCCGGGCACCGCCTTCGCCGGCTGACCCGTACGGGCTCCGACGGCCGTCGCCCGCCGCTCACCTGACGGACCCGTCGTGGCAACGGGATGTTCCCGTGCCGCGGCGGGTTTCCCGTTGTCCCCCTGCTTGTCATGCACGCGAACCACGGTGTTCAGCGTCCGGACCGCCCGGACCGCGAGCTTCCCAGTGTCCGAGTGCCAGACGAGGCAGGGGAGTTCGCCGATGACCGGAGCAGTTCAGCCCGACCGCCGCCGCGTCCTGACCGCCGGTGCCGCCGTGCTCGGCGCCGCCGCCTCCGCCCAGCTGTGGCTGCCCGCCACCGCGCACGCGGCCGGGACAAGACTGCCCGACGGCGTGTTCAGCCTGGGCGTTGCCTCCGGCGACCCGCTGCCCGACGGGGTCGTCCTGTGGACCCGGCTCGCCCCGGACCCGCTGAACGGCGGCGGCATGCCCGACCGCACCGTCTTCGTGGAGTGGCAGGTGGCCCGGGACGCCCGCTTCAAGAAGATCGTCCGCCGGGGTGTCGCCCCGGCCCGGAGCACGTACGGGCACAGTGTCCACGTGGACGTACGCGGGCTGCGCCCGGATACCACGTACTGGTTCCGCTTCCGCGCCGGCGGGCAGCTCTCGCGCGTCGGCCGCACCCGCACCGCGCCCGCCCCGCACAGTTCCGGCGGCCGGCTGAAGGTCGCGCTCGCCTCCTGCCAGAACTGGCAGCACGGCTACTTCACCCCGTACGCCGACATGCTGGACCAGGACCCGGACGTCGTGGTGTTCGTCGGCGACTACATCTACGAGTCCACCCCCTCGGCGACCGGCGTACGCCGCCACGAGGGCAGCGGTGAGCCGTACAGCCTCACCCAGTACCGCAACCGGTACGCCCAGTACCGCTCCGACCCGGACCTCGCGGCGATGCACGCGAACGCCCCCTTCGTGGTCACCTTCGACGACCACGAGGTCGACAACGACTTCGCCGGCGAGATCCCGCAGGACCCCGACAAGCAGGCGCACGACCCGTTCGTCGCCCGCCTGACGGCCGCCTACCAGGCGTACTACGAGCACATGCCGGTCCGCGCCACCGCCGTACCCGACGGCCCGCGCATCCGTATGCACCGCCGGCTGGACTTCGGCCGGCTCGCCCGGCTCAACGTGCTGGACACCCGCCAGTACCGCAGTGACCAGGCCACCAGCCAGGAAGGCGCCCAGGACCCGTCGCTGACCATGCTCGGGGCCGCGCAGAAGCGCTGGCTGATCGACGGGCTGCGACACTCGCCCGCCCGCTGGAACCTGATCGCCTCCCAGATCATGATGGCCGAGACCGACCTCCAGGTCGGCGAGGGCAAGCTCTGGTTCTACGACGCCTGGGACGGCTACCAGGCCGAACGCAACGCGCTGCTCCAGGAGTTCCGGCGGGTGAGCAACCCGGTCGTGCTCACCGGCGACCGCCATCTGACGATGATCAGCGACCTCAAGGCGGACTTCGCCGACCCGAAGTCGGCGGTCGTGGGCGCCGAGTTCGTCGGCACCTCCATCTCCAGCAACGGCGACCAGGACCAGGCCGCGTTCCGCGCGCAGTGGGACCCGCGGCGCGCGGACAACCCGCACTGGAAGCTGCTCGACGCCCACCGCGGCTACCACCTGTTCGACATCCGCCAAGGCGGCATCGACGCGCGCGTGCGGGTGGTGGACACCGTGGTGAAGCCGCGGGCCACGCCCAGCACGCTGGCCAGGCTCCGGGTGGAGGCCGGCCGCCCCGGAGTGCACCTGGTCTGACGACCGCGGCCCGACGGGAGGAGCCAGGCACTCAGGCGGGTCCCAGGCTCCTCTCACGGCATCCTCAGCGAGCCGTCCTACCGTGCCTCGGCATGGACACGGACTGTACGAGAGAAGAACGCCTGCCCCCCGCCCTGCCCGCCGGTACCCGCCTGCTGCACATAGGTCCGCACAAAACCGGCACCACCGCCGTCCAGGGCGCGCTGTTCGCCGCGAAGGAGGAGATGGCACGGCACGGCGTCGACTTCCCGGCGCACAGCCGGCACCCGATCGAGGCCGTCCTCGCCGCCTGCGCCCGGCCCGCGATGATGGGGGACACCGTCCCCACCGAGAAGCACTGGCAGCGGCTGCTGGACCGGGTGCGGGCCACCGGGGAGCGCACCTGTGTGATCAGCAGCGAGTTCTTCGCCGACGCCGAGGACGGGGCGACCGTCGCCCGGATCGTCGAGCAGCTCGACGGCGGCCGCGTGCACGTCCTGGTCACCCTGCGGCCCCTGGCGCGGATCATGCCCTCGCAGTGGCAGCAGTACGTGCAGAACGGGCTGCGGCTGGGCTACGAGCCGTGGCTGGAGCACATGCTCCGCCGGCCCCCGTACGACAAGCCCACCCCCAGTTTCTGGCGTCGGCACCGGCACGACCGGCTGGTCGAGCGGTGGGCCGGGGCGACCGGCCCCGACCGGGTGACCGTCGTCGTGGTCGACGACCGTGACCGGGACGCGCTGATGCGCACCTTCGAGGCCCTCCTGGGACTGCCCGGAGGGCTGCTGCGGCCGGTTCCGGAGACCGCGAACCGTTCCCTCACCCTCGCCGAGACCGAAATGCTGCGGAATCTTAACCAGGAATTCCGCGGGAATGAGCTTCCGGAAGAGCTCTATTCGAGGCTGGTGCGGCACGGCGCGATCGCGCATATGAAGAACGCGTGCAGTCCCGCCCCGCAGGACGTGAAGATCCGCACTCCGCGATGGGCCCTGGAGGCCGCCGCCGGGATCGGCGCCGAGACGGCCGCGCGGATCGGTTCCATGGGCGTACGGGTCCTCGGCGGCCCGGAGTCGCTGTCCCGCGTGCCGGCGTCCGGGGAGCCGGCGGGTGAGCCGCGGCTCGCTCCCGAGACGGCCGCGCAGGCCCTGTTCGGGATGCTCACCACGGTCGCCGCGACGAGCGGCACCGACAAGGGGCGTACCGTTCACCGGACATCGTCGAAGGAACTCGTGAAGGTCCTCGGTCACCGCTGTCCGAAACGGCTGCTCCTGCGCTGAGCCGACCGGGTGGTGTCACGCCTGTCACGTACAGCAATGACATAACTCCTGTGGAGTTACTCACAACAATTCGTGATGCGCCCCGGGAACCCTCGCGGGGTGCCAGGAGTCCTAGGTGAATGACAGGTTGCGCGCACATATGCGGCAGAGGTCGCTCACCTTGCACTGCGGTAACCACAAGTGGGACCATTTCGGAGTTCCCTGTCGCCCCAAGGTAGGTCACCTGTGTCCCAGCACATAGCCAAGCCCCGTACCACCGCAGTGATCCTGGCCGGCGGCACCGGTCAGCGGGTGGGTCTGTCGATCCCCAAGCAGCTGCTGAAGATCGCCGGCAAGGCAGTCATCGAGCACACCCTGACCACCTTCGAGAAGGCCGACTCGATCGACGACATCATCGTGCTGATGGCGCCGGGATACGTGCCCGACATCGAGAAGATCGTCGCCAAGGCCGGGTTCACGAAGGTCGCCAAGGTCATCGAGGGCGGCTCGACCCGGAACGAGACCACCGAGCGCGCCATCGCCGCGCTCGGCGAGGGCCTGGCCGAGGGCGAGGACCGCAACGTCCTCTTCCACGACGCCGTGCGCCCCCTGCTGTCGCAGCGCGTCATCGACGACTGCGTGACCGCGCTGGAGCGCTACCAGGCCGTCGACGTGGCCATCCCGTCCGCCGACACCATCATCGTCACGCGCACGCACGGCGAGGACGGCGAGTTCATCACGGAGATCCCGGACCGCGCCCGGCTGCGCCGCGGCCAGACCCCGCAGGCCTTCAAGCTGTCCACCATCCGCCGCGCCTACGAGGTCGCCGCCGGCGACCCCAACTTCCAGGCCACGGACGACTGCTCGGTCGTGCTCAAGTACCTCCCCGACGTGCCGATCCACGTCGTGGCGGGCGACGAGTACAACATGAAGGTCACCCAGCCCGTCGACGTCTTCATCGCCGACAAGCTCTTCCAGCTCGCCTCCACCGCCACGCCCGAGCAGGTCTCCGAGGAGGCCTACCGCGAACTGCTCACCGGCAGGACGATGGTGGTCTTCGGCGGTTCGTACGGCATCGGCAAGGACATCGCCGAGCTCGCCGAGTCCTACGGCGCCACCGTCTACGCGCTGGGCCGCTCCACCACCGGCACCCACGTGGAGAACCCGGAGGAGGTCGACGACGCGCTGTCCAAGGCGTACGCCGAGACCGGCCGCATCGACTACGTCGTCAACACCGCGGGCGTGCTGCGCATCGGCAAGCTCGCCGAGACCGACAACGCCACCATCGAGGAGGCGCTGAAGGTCAACTACCTGGCCCCGGTGCAGATCGCCCGCTCGGCCTACAAGTACCTCGCCGAGACCAACGGCCAGCTGCTGCTGTACACCTCCAGCAGCTACACCCGCGGGCGCGCCGAGTACAGCCTGTACTCCTCGACCAAGGCCGCGATGGTGAACCTCACCCAGGCCCTGTCCGACGAGTGGGCCGGCGACGGCGTCCGGGTGAACTGCATCAACCCGGAGCGCACCGCCACGCCGATGCGCACCAAGGCCTTCGGGCAGGAGCCGGCGAGCAGTCTGCTCTCCTCCGAGGCGGTGGCCCGGACCTCGCTGGACGTGCTGTTGTCCGAGCTCACCGGCCATGTCATCGACGTGCGGCAGCAGGATCCGACGGCGGGCGCGGCGCGGGCCACCGGATTCGAGCAGGCGCTGGCCGCGGTGCTGGACCGTCAGGACGGCGTGTAATAATTGCCGCCAAATAATCTTCCGTAATTCAGGCCTCTGCGGCCTCCTGTTCACGTGGTCGGTCGACGGGAGTTCGCGGGGGCCTGAATCCGTACCTCCCGCATTGCGCACAGGCACAAAACCGGCACTCCCCCCTCCAAGAGCAGGTTATTCGTGATATCCACCGCTATTCGCGTCGCCCGGGTGGGCAGCGCGGCCGAGCTGGCCGCGGCGGTCCTCATGGTGCTGGGCTTCCCCTGCCTCATGCTGGCCGCGCTCGTCCCGAGCATCCCCGCCTTCGCGGCAGCGGCCGCCGTGACGTACCTGGCGGACCACTATCTGCACCGCAAGGGCAGCTACCTGGTCAACCGCCTCAGCAAGGTGCGGGCCGGCCTGTCGATCCGCTTCCTGATCCGACAGCTGCTGCTGATCCTGCTGCTGGCCCGCCTGTCCCTCGCGGACAACCTGATCTACTACGGGGCGATCGCCTGCTTCATCGCCTTCTACGGTCTTCAGGCCCCGCACGGCGCGCTCACCACGCTGATCCGCAACCGCCGCCGGATGCCGGTCGCCACCCGCAACGTCGACCTGGCCTCCCGCATCCGCATCCCGGACGCGCCGCCGCGCGCGCTGCTGAACCGCGCCGCGGAGAAGATGCTCCACCTCGACCTCGCGGCGGTCGTCGGCATACTCGTCGGCGCCTCCCTGGAGTCGGCCGCCGTCGGCTACATCGGCATCGGCGTCACGGTGGCCGCGGGCACCCTGTACGTCCTCGCCCTGCTGCCCTACGTGCGCGGCCGGAAGACCCCGCCGGCCCCGGGGGCGGTGCTGGACGCGATCGACGGCTGGCTGCGCGAGTACCGCCCGGAGACCGTGCTGTACTTCTCCGGCTCCAAGGACTCCGCGTACCAGGTCAACATGTGGCTGGAGACGATGGAGCAGCTGGACACCCGTCCGCTGGTCGTCCTGCGCGAGCGGGTCATCCTGCAGAACCTGGCGCCCACCACGGTCCCCGTCGTCTGCGTGCCCGGAGGGGTGCACCTGATGAACATGGACCTGTCCACGGTGCGGGTCGCGCTGTACGCGGCGAACGTCGGCAAGAACATCCACATGCTGCGCGTGCCGACCATGAAGCACGTCTTCATCGGCCACGGCGACAGCGACAAGCTCGCCAGCGTCAACCCGTACAGCAAGGTCTACGACGAGGTGTGGACGGCCGGCCGCGCGGGCCGCGACCGCTACGCCATCGCCGACGTCGGTGTCCGCGACGACGACATCGTCGAGGTCGGCCGCCCGCAGCTGGCCCCGATCCGGACCTGGCAGGGCGTCCCCGGCGACCGCATGCCGACGGTCCTGTACGCCCCCACCTGGGAGGGCTGGGACGACAACCCTGGCAACACCTCGATCCTGCTGGCCGGCGAGAACATCGTGAAGAAGCTGGTCGAGGCCGACCCCGCGGTGCGGGTCCTGTACAAGCCGCATCCCTTCACCGGCACCCGCAGCGCGAAGGCGAAGGCCGCCCACCAGCGGATCACCGCGCTGATCGAGAAGGCCGCCGCAGCGCGCGCGGCCGACCCGCGCTTCACCGCCGACACCGCCGCCCGGGCCGGGGCCGGGGCCGAGCTGGAGCGCATCGAGGCCCGGCTGGCCGAACTGTCCGGCGGCAGCGAGAAGGGCGACGAGGCCGAGGTCTCCCGTGACGGAGTGGCCGACGTGGCCCGGCACGAGGAGACCGCCCGGCTGCGCGCCGAGTGGAACGCCGCGTACTGGCGCTCCTTCCCCGACTGGGAGCACCGCGTCATCACGGGCGCCGAGCCGCGGCTGTACGACTGCTTCAACGTCTCCGACGCGATGGTCTCCGACATCTCCAGCGTGGTCTCCGACTTCATCGCCAGCGGCAAGCCGTACGCCGTCACGGACTCCGCCGAGCTGGGCGTGGAGGAGTTCAAGCGGCAGAACACGGCGGTGCGTGCCGCGGTGATCCTGTCCAACGACGCGAACGAGCTCGGCGGGCTGCTCGACGCGGTCCGCGACCCGGCCGCCGACCCGCTGGCCGGGGACCGGGGGGAGCTCAAGCGCTATCTGCTCGGCCCGGACGAGCCGAAGTCCATCGACCGGTTCAACACCGCGGTCGCCCGGCTCGCGCTGAAGGCCGAGACGCGCAACCTCGGCCAGGAGTCCCGTATCGCCACCGGCGGTCCCGACGTGGAGCTGGCGGACGCGGTGCCCGTGCCGCGGACGTCGGCGGCCGGTGAGACGGACGGCGTCGACGCCGGCTGACCGGCCGGGCGGACCCAACAGGGCTCGGCCCCCGAGGAGTTGATCCTCGGGGGCCGAGCCCTTTCGGGTGCCGGACGGGACGTCGGCGACCCTGTGACGTGGACCACTGAAACGGGTGTCCGACGCAACCCCTTGCCTCGAACAGCCGTCTAACAAGTAAAGAATGAGGCGATACGGGGGGAACATCCCGTGGCGAGGGGGAAAGTGACCATGGCGCAGCCTGATGTCACCGTGGTTATCGGGGCGTACGAGGCGATGCCGTACCTGGTCGAGTGCCTCGCCTCCGTGGAGGCGCAGACCATCGCCCCGGAGCGCGTCGAGGTCATCGCGGTCGACGACGGCTCGACCGACGGCACGGGGGAGTGCCTGGAGGAGTTCGCGGCCCGCGCGCCCATGGCGGTCACCGTGCTCCGGCAGGAGAACTCGGGCGGCCCCAGCGGCCCGCGCAACGTGGGCCTGGGCAAGGCCGCCGGGCGCTACGTCTTCTTCCTGGACGCCGACGACCGGCTGGGCCCCGAGGCCCTCGAGCGGATGGTCTCCATGGCCGACCGGGCCGGCACCGATGTCGTGCTGGGCCGGATCGAGGGCGTCAACCGGGGCGCGCCGAAGTCCATGTGGGGCAAGACGCTGGAGCGTACCGACGTCTACTCCTCCAACATCAAGTTCACGCTCAGCGCGCAGAAGCTGTTCCGCCGCGCGTTACTCGACCGGTACGGCATACGGTTCGACGAGTCCCTGTTCACCGGCGAGGACGCGCTGTTCACCATGGAGGCCTATCTGCGGGCCGACGGCGTCTCCGTGATCGCCGACTACACCTGCTACTACCTGGTGGGCCGCGACGACGGCAAGCACGTCACCAAGAGCGGCGGCTACGCCCTGCGGTTCGACTCCGCCCGCGCCCTGATGAACCTGATCGCCGACCTCGTCCCCGAGGGCCCCCGCCGCGACCTGCTCATGGTGCGGCCCTTCACCGTCACCCTGCTGCCCCAGTTCGGCCCCCGGTTCCTCAAGGACACCGACGACGTCCGGCGGCGCAAACTGGAGCTGGCGCGGCCGCTGATGGACGTCCACTGGACCGAGGGCGTCGCCCGGCGGCTGAAGACCGAGGAGCGGCTGCGGCTGCACCTGGTGGCCGAGCAGCGGCTGGAACTCCTCACGGACGTCCTGCGGTTCGTCCGGGAGAAGAAGCAGCCGCAGGCCCTGCTGGAGCGGCGGGGCCGCCGCGTCTACCTCGCCTACCCGCACTTCCGTGACCGCGCGGCCGGCATCCCCGACTCCGTGTACCTGGCCTCCCCGCGCGAGGCCCGCGCGGTCCCCGGTCACCGCGCGGGCGGCACGGGCTCCCTGCTGCGCCGCGCCGTCCGCAAGGCCCGCCGCCTGCTGACCCCGGCGGCCTGAACCTCTCTCGCCCCGCCGCCCCAGACCCCGCTCCTCAAACGCCGGAGGGGCTGATTCCAGCCC